>JANNMV010000542.1:0-7748 GCA_031398205.1 Pseudomonadota bacterium
CAAGACAGGATCGTCTGTCGCGGCAACTGCACTGGGAGATGAATCGGCGCGCGGCAGCCAGTTTATTTCTTCCAAAACGTCCCCGGCACGCTCGACCAGTTTCGCCCCCTGTTTGATTAATTGGTGGCAACCCTTCGACAGCGCGGAGTGAATCGATCCGGGTATAGCGAAGACATCGCGGCCCTGCTCCAAGGCGAGGCGCGCGGTAATGAGCGACCCGCTTGACACTGCGGCCTCCACCACCAGGCAACCCTGGCTCAGTCCGCTGATGATGCGGTTGCGGCGCGGAAAATTATTCGCCAGGGCCGGCGTGCCCAGCGGAAATTCGGATACCAGCGCACCGTGCTGCGCAAGCTGGTGAGCAAGTTCTTTATTGCGCGCCGGGTAGACTCGATCCAAGCCCGTGCCGACCACCGCGATACTCTTCCCGGCACCCGCCAAACCGCCTCGGTGCGCGGCCGTATCGATGCCCAGCGCCATGCCGCTGACGATGCATAATCCGCTCTGGCTCAGGCTCTTGGAAAAATTTTCCGCATTGCTGGCACCCTGCGCGGTGGCGTTACGGCTCCCCACCACGGCAACTGCGGGCGCTCGAAGTAAGTCAATACTTCCAACAAGGTAAAGTAGTGGCGGCGGGCTTTCGGTTTCCAGCAGCAACGGTGGATAAGCGGGATCGCCCAGGGTGACCATGGCGTGGTTTGGATGCTCCAGCCATGCCAATGTCTTGGCGACGATCTCTTCACTGTCGTGGGATTTGACATGATCGGCAAGCTTGCCGCCGACCACCTGAGCCAAAGACGACTCACTGGAATCAACAATGGCCTGCGGTGACCCAAAATGCTTGAGTAACTTCCTCAGACCGTGGTCGCCCAGCCCCGGAACGACGCTTACTTTGATCCAACTCGCGGCCTCATCGTGGCTCGGCATTGCGAGGAACTAAGGCGTTTGGACGACGTCACCCAGGCTAAATTGACGCGTGCTTTGTAACACCAAGGCATAAGACAGATTGTCGAACACGCGGAAAATGAAAATCAGCCCGACGCGCTCATCCGGCAACTTCACTTTTTTGCCGCGTTTGAGTTCCGATGGCACCCATTCGCCACTACGATACGCGGCCAACACATGACCGATTTCCATGCCGTCGCGTTTGCCGCGGTTAATGGTGACAATGGAATTTTGTGCTACTTCATTGACGGAATTGTAAGCGGAGACGATCCGTCCCTTGATCGCCTTGTCAGGGGCATGCGGTACATAGGCAATGTAGGATCCCTCTTCGGTATTGATTACGCGATCACCGCGATTGACCTCAAATTTCGAACGCACAATATCGGCGGTCGCTGGATCGCCGAAGCGTTTCACGTAGGCATCGCCAACGTAAATTGCCTCATAGCCCAACACCACACGCTCGTTATCCGGGTCGAGCAATTTCTTGCCGGGACGATAAATCTGCCAGTCGCGACCCTTGCTGCTGTCGATACCTTCGATGTAAGCGACACTACCTTTGCCAACGATAACGTGATTGTCTTCCGACGCCACGATCGCGGGCGCGGAATCAAGCGCCCCTTCTTGGATAAACAAAGGTTTTGCTAAAAACGGCTCGATATCCTGGGCGCGAATACTGGGAATCGCATCCGCTTCCAAGGCTTCGCTACGAATACGCGGATCGTATTTTTCCGTTCCAACCGCACCGCCGTTGGCCACTTCAACGCCGTCGCGCAACAAGCGCAAGCGTGGATTGGCGCCACTCTTGTCCAACGCGATCACATCGCCGGGATAAATCCAATGAGGGTTTTTAATCTGCTCGCGGTTGAGATTCCAAATCTCAGGCCAGCGCCACGGGCTTTCCAGAAATTGGCCGGAAATATCCCACAGGGTATCGCCCTTCTTCACCGTGTAGATGTCGGGCGCACTTCCTTTTAACTGGAGTTCATCCGCGTTTACGGGCAGCGCAAAGCAGCAAGCGAGAATGACAAAGGATATAATACGTCGCATAGTCAGTCCTATCGGAATGTCAGGCAAAAAGCCTAAAGTGATTTACTAGATTGTGCACATAATTTGTTAAATTTGCAAGATTTTATGGCAATTCTCAATATTCTTAAGTATCCCGATCCAAGGCTCCATACTGTTGCCAAGCCGGTCGACAAAGTAGACGACAAAGTGCGTAAGCTGATCGACGACATGGCGCAAACGATGTACGACGCGCCGGGCATTGGCCTGGCCGCGACCCAAGTGGATGTGCATCGACAAATCATCGTCATGGACATCAGCGAAGAACGCAATGACCTGAAGGTGTTCATCAATCCGCGCTTGACTAAAACCGAGGGCAGCGCCGAACACGAGGAAGGCTGCCTGTCGGTTCCCGGTGTTTTCGATCAGGTCACGCGCGCAGAAAAAATTACCGTGCAAGCGCTGGATCGAGATGGCAACATCTTCACCCTGGACGCCACAGATCTGCTGGGCGTATGCATCCAACACGAAATGGATCACCTGAAAGGCAAAGTGTTCGTCGAGTATTTGTCGCCGCTGAAGCAAAATCGCATACGAACCAGGATGAAAAAGGCGCAGCGTCGCGCCGCGTAGCGCCCGTGCCAGACGCCGCTTGGAGCTTGCCTCGTGGCAATGCATGCCTGGAACGCCGCTCTGGTACTGCCTCTTCAGCCTATCGCCGGAATCATAAATGCGCTTAATATTCGCCGGTACACCGGAATTCGCCGTTGCGGCGCTGGCGGCGCTGATCGACGCCAAACACGACATCGCCCTGGTGCTGACGCAGCCGGATCGTCCGGCGGGTCGCGGGTTGCGCGAAACGCCAAGCCCGGTGAAACGTCTGGCGCAGCAGCACGGCATTGACGTGTTTCAACCGATCACACTCAAAACCCCCGATAACCAGGCCAAAATCGCGGCGGTGAAGGCGGACGTCATAGTCGTCGCGGCGTACGGCTTAATCTTACCGCAGGCCGTGCTCGACATTCCCCGCCTCGGCTGCATTAACATCCACGGCTCGCTGCTGCCACGCTGGCGCGGGGCGGCCCCAATCCATCGCGCGATAGTTGCCGGCGACCGCGAGACCGGCATCACCATCATGCAAATGGCGGCGGGGCTGGATACCGGGCCGACGTTGTTGCGCGAGTCGATTCCAATCGACGCCAAGGACACCACCGCCACGTTGCACGACCAACTGGCGACGCTCGGTGGAAAGTTGATCGTTCGTGCGTTGCAGCAACTGCAAAATGGGGCGCTCCGCGCCACGCCGCAACCCGATGAAGGTGTCACCTACGCCGCCAAAATCAGCAAGTCGGAAGCGCGAATTGATTGGAACTTGTCGGCTGCCGAAATCGAGCGGCAAGTGCGCGCATTTAATCCGTTCCCCATTGCGCAAACGCGATGGCGCGGCGAGACTCTACGCATTTGGAAAGCCGAACTCGCTGGCGAAGAAAATCGCAACCCCGGCAGCCTCGTCGCCATCGAAAAAGATCGCATCGTCGTCGCCTGCGGCGCAGGCACGCTGGCATTGACCGAACTGCAACGCGCCGGGGGTAAACGCCTCGACGCGCGGGCGTTTTTACAAGGGATTTCGATTCAGGTCGGCGAACGTTTCGGCGATTGAAAATGTCGCACTCGACCCCATTTATCTATTGAATAATTTTGTTCACGTTGCAAAGAAAGGAAACGCAATGTTAGGCAATTGGCTCAAGACCAGCATATTAATGGCGGGCATTGTCGCGCTGTTCGGCATGGTCGGTGCTTCGTTAGGCGGTTACAACGGCATGATCATCGCGCTGCTGCTGGCCGTCGGCATGAACTTCTACGCCTATTGGTTCTCCGACAAAATGGTGTTGCGCATGTACAACGCACAGGAAGTCGACGAAACCAGCGGCGGCAGCTACTATCGCATGGTGCGGGAACTGGCGGCGAAGGCCGAGTTACCGATGCCGCGCGTGTACATCATCAACGAGGATCAGCCGAATGCGTTCGCCACCGGCCGCAATCCGGAACACGCCGCCGTCGCAGCAACCACCGGAATCATGCGCGTCCTGTCGGAACGTGAACTGCGCGGCGTGATGGCGCATGAATTGGCGCACGTAAAACATCGCGATATTCTGACCTCGACCATTTCCGCCAGCGTCGCTGGCGCGATATCGTCCATCGCGCAATTCGGCATGTTCTTCGGTGGGAATCGTTCCAATGAAGGGGGCCACAGCAGTGGTTTGAGTGGCATTTTGGTCATGATCTTGGCGCCGATTGCAGCGATGCTGATTCAGTTTGCCATCTCCCGCGCGCGCGAATTCGAAGCCGATCGCGGCGGTGCGGAAATTTCCGGCGATCCGCAAGCCCTGGCCTCGGCGTTGGATAAAATTCACCGATACGCCAAAGGCATTCCCATGGCCACCGCCGAAGCTCACCCGGAAACCGGCCAGATGATGATTATGAATCCGCTGTCCGGCGGAAATTTGGCGGGATTGTTCAGCACCCATCCCGACACCGGCGAGCGCATCGCGCGGCTTGAGGCCATGGCGCGCGCTTGATCCTCGTTCAGCGGCTGGCGAGCGCGGCGATTGCCGAGGTTCTAGCCGGTCGCAATCTTGATCGCGTCCTCAAGAAAACCTGGTCGCAACATGGCGCCACGCTCACGCCAAGCGAGCGCGGCGCTATTCAAGACATCAGCTTCGGCGCGCTGCGCTGTTACGGTGAGCTGAAAGCGATTCTGGCAAAGTTGATGACGCGTCCGCTAAAAGAACCGGACATCTTCGCGCTCCTCGTCATCACGCTGTTTCAACTGCGCCACAGCAAGGCCGCGCCCCACGCCATCGTCGATCATGCCGTGCAAACCAGCGTCGCGCTGGGCAAGCCGCATCTGAAAGGTTTAGTCAACGCCGTGTTGCGCAATTATTTGCGGCAAAGCGAAACACTTTCTGCCGCGATAGAAGGCGATGTCGAAGCGCGCTTTTCCTATCCCGCCTGGTGGATCGAGAAGGTTCAGGCGCAGTACCCGGCGCAATGGGAAGCCATCCTCATGGCCGGGAATCAGCACCCACCCATGACCTTGCGTGTCAATCGTCGCAAGGGCGACGCACCAACGTATTTGAAACAATTGGCGCAAGCCGGAATCGCAGCGCTTCGTGGTGAATTCGACTCGATCATCCTTGCCCATCCGGTCGGAATTGAACGCCTTCCCGGTTTTGCCGATGGTGTCGTCTCGGTACAAGATCAAGGCGCGCAATACGCCGCCCATTTGCTTGACCTCGCGCCAGGACAACGGGTGCTTGATGCCTGCGCTGCGCCCGGCGGCAAGGCCGGGCATATATTGGAAATCGCTGACGTGGAACTGACCGCCATCGACAAAGATGCGGAACGCCTGTCGCAAGTTGGCGACAATCTCAATCGATTAAATCTTACCGCCACGCTAAAAGCCGCGGACGCCACAAAGCTTGATCAATGGTGGGACAAACAGTCGTTTGACCGCATTCTGTGCGATGCGCCGTGTACCGCTTCGGGTGTCGTGAAGCGCCATCCGGACATTAAATGGCTGCGCCGGGCCACCGATATTGCATCATTCGCACAACAACAGGCGCAACTTCTGGCGGTTTTGTGGCAGACCCTGACCCCAGGCGGGAAATTGCTGTACGCTACTTGTTCCATCTTTGCGGACGAAAACCAAGGCCAAGTCGTTGATTTTTGTCGACATCACCCCGATGCAGTGTTATTACCCTTTTCTCACACCCGCGCCGAAGGCTTGCAATTGCTGCCCAACCCAGGCGCGGACGGTTTTTTTTACGCCTTGTTGCAAAAACGATAATTCCGTTTTCGCGGGCGCGTTGTTGCGCGTATTTCGACATCTCGCGCTACTAGTGATACTACTTGCAACGATAACTGCTACGCGCGCCAATGAATTGTCGGTTAAAAACGCCAGCCTCGCGCCGAGCCCGCAAGGCTACCAAGTCAACGCCAATTTCGACCTCAAACTCAATGACACGCTAGAAGAGGCGTTAGAGCGCGGCGTGGTTCTATTTTTCATCGTCGAAAGCCACCTTTGGCGGCCGCGTTGGTGGTGGTTTAACGAAACGATTGCGAGCGCCCGGGAAACGCGTAAGCTCTCGTATAATTCTCTAACGCGGCAATATCGGCTGAGCGCGGGAAATCAGTACCAAAATTTTAACGCCCTTGATGATGCCGAAACGGCGCTCGCTCAGCTACGCAATCAAACCCTAGCGGAATCGAACGCGCTGAACAAAGCGAACCGCTATCGTGCGTCGGTACGCTTGTGGCTGGACGTAACACAACTGCCGAAACCGTTCCAAGTAAAAGCGGTGACGGCGACGGACTGGAAGCTGGATTCCAATGAGTGGGTTTTCGACGTCATTCTCTGAAAATGCCAGATCGCGCGGACTGCGCTGGCTCGTCGCAGTCTGCGCCGCGATCGGCACCGGACTCGTTTACTTAATATCCCAGGCAAGCTCCAATACGACCTTGTTCGCGCGCAGCTATCCGTGGCTCTTGGCCATGGGCGGCGTATTGGCGTTCGGCCTGATCCTGATCATCACCTACCAGTTGTGGTCCTTACGCCAGAAGGTCAAGGGCCATGTGTTCGGCTCACGGCTGACGCAGCGCCTGCTCACTATACTGGCGCTAATGGCGTTGGTGCCGGGCATCTTGGTCTACGTGCTGTCGGTGCAATTCCTGTCGAAGAGCATCGAATCTTGGTTCAACGTTAAAGTTGAAAAGGGCCTGGAAAGCGGCCTTAACCTGGGTCGCACCACCTTCGACCGTTTGCTCAGCGAATTAGAAGCCAAGGCGGCCTACATGGGCAGCCAGTTGCTCGACGTGCCGCCGGGCGACTTGGTGTCCGTCGTCAATCAATTGCGCGAAGACGGGGGAGTAGAAGAAGTCACCCTTATTACCGGTCGCGGCCGTGTCATCGCGTTCTCCGGGCGCGAGCGGGTCGGACTAGCGCCCGACATACCGAACTCGAAAATACTGCGCCAAGTGCGCAACTCTCAAACCTACCGTGCCGTCGACGCCGGCGACGCACCAGGACGTTATCTGTTGCGTGTCGTGGTGCCGATCGACCACGTTGGCATCGAGGATGGCATTCGTGCACTACAAGTGTTGGACTTCGCGCCGGCGAGTTTAGCGCAAGACGCGGAAACCGTCCGCGCCGTCAGTAGCGAATACAAGGAAATCGCGTTCGCGCGCTCGGGCTTGCGGTCATTATTCGGTTTGGCGTTAACCCTGTCGCTGCTGCTCACTTTACTGGTCGCGGTTGCCCTGGCGATTCTGCTCAGCGAGCGCCTCAGCGCGCCATTGGGCATGCTTGCCGAGAGCGCGCGCGCCGTCGGCAAAGGTGACTTCAGCAAAGTGAATCCGGTGAAAAGCCGCGATGAATTGGGCGTGTTGACGCAATCGTTCAACACCATGATGCGGCGTTTGGGCGAAACGTCCGAACAAGTCACGCGCAACCAACAACAGTTGGAAAATGCCAGATCCTATTTGGAAAATATTCTCGGCCGCCTGTCGGCCGGTGTGCTCGCCTTCGACGAGCGTTTCATGTTGCGCACGGTCAATCCGAGCGCGACGGAAATTCTGCAGATCAAACTCAGCCAGTTGCGCGGCATTCATTTACAAGACTGGGGCAACGTGTTGCCGGAGCTAAAGTCCCTGGTCGCGGAGATCGTCGGTGAGTTCGGCAGCACCGGCGGCAAGTCATGGGAAAAGCAAATCGAGTTTCTGAGCAAGACCGGCGAACGCAC
>JANNMV010000564.1:0-1600 GCA_031398205.1 Pseudomonadota bacterium
GCCGACTTCACCTGCCTTCACTTTTTGTTTGAAATAGCCGAGCGAGACATAACCCCAAATATCTCGATTCAGGTCGATCAGGATGGTGTTGAGCCGCGCATAGGCATCGAATAATTCCGCGATGGAATCGTGCGGTTCGATCTGAATAGTGTAAGCGTTAAACTCCAATCCCAATTTTTCGACGAAATTGCGCGCGAAGCTTTCCCAGTCGAATGCCGGATACGCTGCGAGGTGAGCATTGTAGTTCCCGACCGCGCCATTGATTTTTCCGCTGAGGCGGACGGCGGCGATATTTTTCGCGGCACGTTCCAACCGGTACACCACATTGGCCATTTCCTTGCCAAGCGTCGTCGGCGTGGCCGCTTGGCCGTGGGTGCGAGAGAGCATCGCCAGGTTCGCATGGCGATGCGCCAGATCGCGCAGCTGTAAGATGATGGCGTTAATCGCTGGCAACATCACGGCGTCGCGCGCATCGCGCAACGTCAGGCCATAGGCCAAGTTGTTGATGTCCTCCGAGGTGCACGCGAAATGAATAAATTCCGACGCAGCCAAGGCCTCGGGAAAGGCGCTGAGCTTGTTCTTCAGCCAGTATTCCAGTGCTTTGACGTCGTGATTGGTTTCGGTCTCGATGACCTTGACTGCGTCCGCATCCTGTTCGCTAAAATTTTGAGCGATGCCATTAAGTCCGTCGAGCGTCGCGACCGAGAATCCCGGGATCTCGCCGAGCGCCGAGTCAACGCTTAGCGCTTTGAACCACTCCAACTCGACCCGCAAGCGATATCGGATCAAGCCATACTCGCTGAAGTAAGGCTGTAACGATTTTATCTTGGCGCCGTAGCGGCCATCGAGCGGGGAGAGGGCGGAGATAGGATTCACGGGAAAAGTTCTTGCACTTGAAGCGCTATTTTAACATGGGCCGATGAACGATCTCCCCTTAACTAGTTCGGCGAAAGCATGGTTTTTCAGTGAAAACAGGATGATATAATCAGTACACGAGATGTTAACCAATAAAGCGTTCTCGAAATCCCCTTTAGAATGGCAGAGCAGGCACACCCATGAAACTTTTCACTTCCCTCACGAGTCCCTACGGCCGCAAAGCGCGGGTCATGCTCGCTGAAAAACGCATCGACTTTGAACTTGTGCCTACCGATGTGTGGGATCCCAATTCTGAATTGTTGAAATTCAATCCTCTCGGCAAAGTGCCATGTCTGCTACTCGACGACGGTAACGCGTTGTACGATTCGCCGGTGATTTTGGATTATCTTGACAGCGTCACGCCGGTCGGTCAGTTGATTCCCGAGACGACGCGCCCACGCATTCAAGTCAAGCGCTGGGAAGCGTTAGCCGATGGCGTCGTCGATGCGGCGGTCGCCATCGTGCTGGAGAAAAAACGTGTGCCACAACTGCAAAGCACCGATTGGATCGCGCGGCAAAGCGGAAAAATCGAGCGCGGACTGAAAGTCATGTCGCAAGATTTGGGCGAAACCGCTTGGTGTACCGGCCACAGCTTTAACCTTTCTGACATCGTGGTCGGTTGCGCGCTGATGTATTTGGATTTTCGTTTTGCGGAAGTCAATTGGCGCAAAGAATATCCCAATCT
>JANNMV010000569.1:0-5950 GCA_031398205.1 Pseudomonadota bacterium
ACGGTAGCGATCACGAGTTCCGAAGCGGCTTGCGCCAAACCGCCGGCAAAGCCCAGGGCAAGCGCCAGCGAAATCTTTAATTTCATGTTGAGTCTCCTCTGTGTGGATAGATCAAACCGATTTTGAACTTCAGGCGATGCATTGCCGCCACCGCTTTTGTCGTATGCTAAATGAAAATTCCATCGCAAACTGATACTTGACCCGCAACTGATGATACTTAATTGCCGAATTTTTGCAAAATTTCAGATAGCTAACGCCAACGCGTATTGGCGGGCGGGAACCAATTCCCGCCTACCGCATCGCCAAGCGCCGCTCTAGATGTGCCTTCCAGCCATACCTTTGTTAGAAACAACGCAGGGCGCGGATGCGTCCAGAGGCCGGGCGACTGACGCCCAACCTTATTCATGATGAAAGCATTGAAGCGGATCGGTTTGTTCATGAAAGAAGCATCGCGGGCATATGGAAACGAATCGCGGACGTAGGCTCGTGTAATGCTTCATTCTGTCTGCAACTTATGCCAACGGTATGCAGGCGCGTGCGACTGCGCCCCAATTGTCGTTCCCGCGAAGGCGGGAATCCATACGGCCTGATCGAGCGTGAGATCGACCCGTCGTTTGATAGCAATTGTTTTGGGCAAAATCGCAAGCTCTATGGATCCCCGCCTTCGCGGGGATGACAGATTGGGTTGCATGCGTATTGCCCGAAAAATAAAGTTGTATTAATTACGAAGCACTACACTCAGTAAACTAGCCTTTTGGCATGACAGTTGCTCGCTCAGCCATGTTCTCGCACGCGACTCCATACGAATCTGACTGAATGTCCGCACTGCCAAATTTCCGATACGTTCGGCGGTCTACCTAGTGCGACGCCAGCGCGTCAATTTGATTGAGAAACAATTCTCCCCAACAATTCTCGCTCCAACACCCCGCGCGATACACAAGAAAGCGTAATGTTTTGCATTGCATCACCGGGTTTATACTCGCCCTCGATGTTGGCTTTGATTGTTAGATTATTTTCTTCCGCGAGAATACCGTACGCAACGCGCGTCGATGTTCGGTTGTCTTTCAAGTAATCGATACCCATAGTAGTACCGCAATCAGCCTGCTCCGGCGTCAATCGTAAATTCCTCGGCGCTGTGGATATGGTACCGGCTGCTTCGTCAGAATTTGTAATCTGATTTCCGTCACTTACCAACACTCGCTTTGAAATTCTCAATACGTCTGCTTTTGACTTGACGATGGAACTCGATACTACTTCGGCTCGCGTCATAGGCGATTTGTACGTTACTGCGCAACCCACAATGACAGCAAGCGAGCCTACCAAAATAATTGTACGCATCAGAATCCTTGTTTTTGTTTAAAAACGCTTAGGGCAGATGAACCGGTTAACTGCTGGTCGCATTAGTGCGACTCGCGCGGAACCGGCGCGCCGCTGCCGCCGACCAAGAATTCGAGATCCACACCTTTATCGGCCTGGTTAACGGTCTCGCAATAAAGTTTCACATAACCGCGCGTGACGTGCGCCGGTAACGGCTTCCACAATTTGCGGCGCTTGGCCAATTCCGCTTCCGACACATCCAGCACTAACCTTCGTTTTTCCACATCCAACTCGATCATGTCGCCGTTTTTCACCAGGGCGAGCGGGCCGCCCGCTGCGGCTTCCGGCGAAGTGTGCAGAACGACCGTGCCGTAGGCGGTGCCGCTCATGCGCGCATCGGAAATGCGGATCATGTCGGTAACGCCTTTTTTCAGAATCTTCGCCGGCAGCGCAAAATTGCCGACTTCGGGAAAGCCCGGATAACCCTTCGGGCCGCAGTTTTTCAGCACCATGATGCAATCTTTATCGACATCCAATTTCGGATCGTCGATGCGTTTTTTGTAGTCGTCGATGTCTTCGAACACCACGGCGCGGCCGCGATGTTTCATCAACGCCGGCGTCGCAGCGGAGGGTTTGATGACGGCCCCGGTGGGTGCGAGATTGCCTTTCAACACTGCGATGCCGCCATTTGGCTTGAACGGTTTTTTCAACGGGAAGATTACGTCTTCGTTGTAATTTTTCGCGTCCTTACAATTATCCCAAAGCGTTTTGCCATTCACGGTCAATGCGTTTTTGTGAAGCATCGAGCCGAGCTCTTTGATGATGACGGGCAAGCCGCCGGCGTAATAAAAA
Source organism: Pseudomonadota bacterium (assembly GCA_031398205.1). Lineage (GTDB taxonomy): Bacteria > Pseudomonadota > Gammaproteobacteria > Burkholderiales > JALYOK01 > JALYOK01. Next base: position 2,170 of record JANNMV010000569.1, read on the forward strand.
TCTTCCATCAAATATTTTCCCGATGGCATCAGGTTCAATAGGCACGGCACTTTTTTGCCGAGGCGATCCCAATCGTCGAGCGTGAGTTTCACTCCCATGCGTCCGGCCATGGCCAGCAAATGCACGACGGCGTTGGTCGAGCCACCGATGGCGCCATTAACTATGATGGCGTTTTCGAACGCTTCCTTGGTCATGATTTTCGACATCTTGAGATTTTCTTTGACCATCTCGACAATGCGTCGGCCGGCCATGTGCGACAACACATAGCGGCGCGAATCCACCGCGGGAATCGCCGCGTTGCTCGGCAAGCCCATGCCGAGCGCCTCGACCATCGACGCCATGGTGCTAGCGGTGCCCATGCTCATGCAATGCCCGGCGGAGCGCGACATGCACACTTCCGCTTCGTACAAATCGTCCATGTTCATTTCACCGGTTTTGAGCATTTCGGTGAATTTCCATACGTGAGTACCGGAGCCGATGTCCTCGCCGCGGAATTTGCCGTTCAGCATCGGGCCGCCGGAAACCACCAGCGTCGGCAGATCGCAACTGGCTGCGCCCATCATCAACGCCGGTGTGGTTTTGTCGCAGCCGACCAGCAAGATAATACCGTCGAACGGATTAGCGCGAATCGATTCTTCCACGTCCATGCTGACAAGATTGCGGAACAACATCGCCGTCGGCCGCATCACCGGCTCGCCAAGCGACATCACCGGAAACTCCAACGGAAAGCCGCCCATCTCCAGCACGCCTTTTTTCACGTACTCGGCAATGTCGCGAAAATGTGCGTTACACGGCGTGACTTCCGACCACGTATTGCAAATGCCGATGACCGGGCGGCCATCGAATAGATGATGCGGCAAGCCCTGATTTTTCATCCACGAGCGATGCACCATGCTGTCGCGATTCGGACGGCCGAACCACTCGATACTGCGATACTCGCCTTTTGCTTTCTTGTCCTTTTTCTTGTCTGCCATGATGTCCCCTCCAGGTGAATGTTTGACTGAATGCGCAATGTCGCGCCTAGCATTGGAATTCTACACGTGCGGCGTCGTTTCGTAGGCATAAATCAACAGAGAAATAATCGATCGATTCGCCACGACCCGCTCCCCGCTTGCCTCTCAGGCACGCCTGTGCCGCGAGCCGCTCCCAATCTGCCTCGTGGCATGGCATAGTTGCCACAGTGTAGGAAATCCAGCGCCGCCCCGACCAATCCCAAGGGCGTTTTGTCACACGCTAATGCTATACTAAGAACATAACATAAGTCATTGATTCAAGGCATTTTCAAAATGAATGGTTGCGATTCGGTTGGGTGCGATCGACCGGCACGGAAAAGATGGCCGAACTGAAGCTGCCGTCGCTTTTGGCGTGGCCCGCTAACTGGCTTTCCAGGCGGTGGATAAATCTAACGAGCTTTACGCTGCTGGTGCTTTTGTGCTGGCTGCTCGCTAATTGGACCTGGATATTCTGGCCGCGCCCCACGCATTCGGGTACCGACGCCGCGCCGCTACTAATGACGGCCGCGCCGTTGGCGGTCGGAGAGATTGTCGCGCGACATTTGTTCGGCGAACCAACGACCGAAGCCGCCGCAGCGGCGCCCGTGGTCGTCGCAAGTCCGCTGAACGCAAAACTCAAAGGCGTATTCGCCGGGCTGCCACCCTTCCCCGCTTTTGCCATTCTGAATTTCGATGGCAAGGATCAGCCCGTTCGCGTTGGCACGGAAATCCTGCCAGGCGCCGTGCTCGACAGCGTCTCTGCGCACCACGTGCTGGTGCGGCGCAATGGCGCGATCGAAAAATTGGAGTTCGAGAACAGTGGCGCGGCAAGTGGCGTGACGATGGGCCAAATTAATCAACAGATGGCGGCGCAGCGGCCAGCGCCCGCGTCGCAATTTAGACTTAATGTACAATCGGTCAATCAAAATACAACGGCCCTGTCGCGCGGCGAATTGCAATCGGCGCTGCAGGATCCGCGCCAGCTCACCAACGTCGGCCAAGTGCAAGACAACCCTGGCGGCGGCGTGGCGGTGCAAGCCGCCGCACCCGGCAGTTTGCTACAGAAACTGGGATTGCTCGACGGCGATGTGATTCGCTCGCTGAATGGCGTGCCGGTGAATTCTCAAGCCGACTTGATGCGCCTGTATCAGCATTTCGGGCAAGTCGGGCAAGTCAAAGTGGAGGGCTTGCGCGCCGGAACACCATTGCAGCTTAACTATAATATCCGTCAATAACAGATGAAATTGTTTATGCGCGCATCTTTTTCGCGACTTTTTAGTATCACGCTCATAGCGCTGGCGCTTTCCAGCCACGCCGCGGACAAGAACAAGGATCGAGACAAAGTCACTTTGAATTTTGTCGGCGCCGATATTCAATCGGTGGTGAAAAGTGTCGGCTTGATCACCGGCAAGAATTTCATCCTCGATCCGCGCGTCACCGGCACGGTCAATATTATCTCGGCCAATCCGGTATCCAAGGACTTGGTCTACCCGATTCTGCTGACGGCGCTGCGCTTGCAAGGCTTCACCGCCGTCGAAGGGCCGGGCGTGATCAAGATCATTCCCGAGGCCGACGCCAAGCTCAACAATTCACCGCTGGTCGAAGGCGCGAACAAGTACAAGGGCGATCAAATGATCACCCAGGTATTCGTGCTGAAATACGAATCGGCGGCGCAACTCTTGCCCGTTCTGCGTCCCTTGATCGCGCCGAATAATGTGATCAACGCCTATCCCAACAACAACACGCTGGTCATCACCGACTATGCGGAAAACTTAAGACGCATCGACAAGATTATTCAGTCGATCGACGTGCCACCGAATACCGAAATCGATGTTATTAAATTGAAATATGCCTCGGCGATTGAGATGTCCCAACTGCTGCCACGCTTGATGCCGGAAGCAGGCGCACAGGTCAATATCCCCGGCGCGCAGCCCAAACTCGCGTTCGCGGTCGACGCGCGGATCAATGGTCTGATCGTACGCGCCGAAAATCAAATCGTGATCGAAAAAGTTCGCAAATTGGTCGCCAGCTTGGATATCGAAACCAGCGAGACCGGCAATATTCGCGTCGTGTATTTGCGCAATGCCGAGGCGGTGAAAGTTGCGGAAACATTACGCGGAATTTTAGGTAGCGGTGGCGCCAGTGGCGGGCCGCAATCGATACCGCAGCCCGCGCCGGTGCCCGGACAACCCGGCGGGCAGTCGGTTGCCGCGGCCATTGTCAATATTCCGCAAACCTCCGGCGGCGGCACGATACAAGCTTACGCCGCGACCAATAGTTTGGTCATTGTCGCGCCGGATTACGTCTACAACGGATTGCGCGGCGTAATCGACAAGCTCGATGCGCGCCGCGCGCAGGTGTTTGTTGAAGCGCTGATCGTGGAAGTCTCGACCAATAAGGCATCGGAGTTCGGCATTCAGTGGCAGGACTTGAGTGGCATTAACGACACCGGCGTTCGGGGAGTGGGTGGCACCAACTTCAATACCGGCGGGAATAGCAACAACATCATCGGCGCGGCGCAGAATATCACCGCTTTGGGTACGGGTCTGAATATCGGCATCATGAAAGGCCAGATCAGGTTCGGTGGCGTAGATATTATTAACCTCGGTGTACTCGCCCGCGCCCTCGAAGCCGACGGCAACGTGAATATTCTTTCCACGCCAAACATTCTCACCATCGACAACGAAGAAGCGAAAATAGTGGTCGGTCAAAACGTGCCGTTTATCACCGGCACACAAACGGCGACGACCGGCGGACTCACCAACCCGTTCCAAACTATCGAACGCAAG
>JANNMV010000581.1:0-2526 GCA_031398205.1 Pseudomonadota bacterium
TTTTTGCGCCAAGCGTAATCCCGGCAAGGTCTTGCGCGTATCGACGATCACCGCTTTCGTGCCTTTAACCGCATCCACGTAGCGGCGCGTGAGCGTCGCCGTCGCCGATAAGGTTTGCAAAAAATTCAACGCAGTGCGCTCTCCGGTGAGCAACGCGCGCGCCGGCCCCTCAAGGGAGAACAAGGTCTGGTCTGCCTTCGCGAGCATGCCTTCCTGCAAGCGCCAATCCATGCGCACCTTCGAGTCGATATGCCGGAACACCGCATCCACCCAGGGCTGACCGCATATCACCATAGCCTGGCGAGTGATCACGGTTGCACGACCTTGTCGCGCGGCAGGGATCAACGCAGCGGTTAAATCGCCGCTGCCGATATCTTCGGCCAGTGCTGCGGAAACTTGTGTTTCGATATTCTGTTGCAAGCTCAAAGCGCTTCTCGACTGGTTTTTCAGCCCCTACGCTAACCGAAAACGCCTTGAATTTCCATAGTTTGTTCCCCAACTCCTGTTTAACGGAATCTCAATGGAGCGAAAACCATGCGCTTTGACAAATTAACGACTAAATTTCAGCAGGCGTTTTCCGATGCGCAGAGCCTAGCCTTGGGCAGCGATCACGCCTATATCGAGCCGCAGCATCTGTTGATTGCGCTGATCAACCAGTCAGACGGCAGCACCTCGTCTCTACTGGCGCGCGCGGGCGTCGCCGTGCCGGCGCTCAAGACCTCGCTCAATCACGCGATCGAGCGCATGGCGAAAGTTGAAGGCGGCGCGGGCGAGGTGAACGTGTCGCGCGAACTGAGCAATCTACTCAACGTCACCGACAAGGAAGCGCAAAAACGCGGTGACCAGTTCATCGCCTCGGAAATGTTTTTGCTCGCGCTCGCGCAAGACAAAGGCGACACCGGACGTTTGTTTAAGCAACACGGCTTGAACAAAGAACACTTGGAACAGGCGATCGCAGCCGTGCGCGGTAGCGACAACGTCAACAGCCAAGAAGCGGAAGGTTCGCGCGAGGCGTTGAAGAAATACACGATCGACGTAACCGAGCGAGCGCGCCAGGGCAAGGTTGATCCGGTCATCGGGCGCGACGACGAGATACGCCGCACCATGCAGATTCTGCAGCGGCGGACAAAAAATAATCCGGTGCTGATCGGCGAGCCGGGTGTGGGCAAGACCGCCATCGTCGAAGGCTTGGCGCAACGCATCGTCAACGACGAAGTGCCGGAATCGCTGAAGGGCAAGCGCGTGTTGTCGTTGGACATGGCGCAATTATTGGCCGGCACTAAATATCGCGGCGAGTTCGAAGAACGGCTCAAGGCGGTGCTCAAAGAAATCGCGCAAGACGCAGGCCAGACCATCATCTTCATCGATGAGCTGCATACCATGGTCGGCGCCGGGAAAGCCGAAGGCGCCATGGACGCGGGCAATATGTTGAAGCCGGCGCTGGCGCGCGGCGAATTGCATTGCATCGGCGCGACGACGTTGGATGAATATCGCAAATACGTCGAGAAAGACGCCGCGCTCGAGCGGCGCTTCCAAAAAGTATTGGTCGACGAACCGAGCGTGGAGGCCACCATCGCCATCCTGCGCGGCTTGCAGGAAAAATATGAATTGCATCACGGCGTCGACATCACCGACCCGGCAATCGTCGCGGCGGCGGAGTTGTCGCACCGTTACATCACCGATCGTTTCCTGCCGGACAAGGCGATCGATTTGATCGACGAAGCCGCCGCGCGCATCAAAATGGAAATCGACTCCAAGCCGGAAGAAATGGACAAGCTCGACCGGCGTTTGATTCAACTCAAGATCGAACGCGAAGCGGTGAAAAGAGAGAAAGACGAAGCGTCGAAAAAACGCTTAGGTCTGATCGAAGATGAAATTTCGAAGCTGGGGAAAGACTATTCCGATTTGGAAGAAATTTGGAAAACGGAGAAAGCCCAAGTCCAGGGCAGCGCCCACGTCAAGGAAGAAATTGATCATGTTCGTGCCGACATCGTCAAGCTACAACGGGAAGGCAAACTCGACAAGGTCGCGGAATTGCAATACGGCAAGTTGCCGCAACTGGAAGCGCAATTGAAGCAAGCGGAAAAATCTCACGCCGGGAAACCTGCCAATAAATTGCTGCGCACGGAAGTCGGCGCGGAAGAAATCGCCGAAGTCGTGTCGCGCGCGACCGGTATTCCGGTGTCGAAAATGATGCAAGGCGAGCGAGACAAGCTGGTCAAAATGGAAGACAAATTGCACGAACGCCTGATCGGTCAGGACGAAGCGGTACGCCTCGTCTCCGATGCCATCCGCCGTTCTCGCGCAGGTTTGTCAGACCCGAATCGGCCCTACGGTTCATTTCTATTTTTGGGCCCAACCGGCGTCGGCAAAACGGAACTGTGCAAAACTCTCGCGGAATTTTTGTTCGATTCGGAAGATCATTTGATCCGCATCGACATGAGTGAATTCATGGAAAAGCATAGCGTCGCAAGATTAATCGGCGCGCCGCCGGGCTATGTCGGCTACGAAGAAGGCGGCTACTTG
>JANNMV010000605.1:0-2166 GCA_031398205.1 Pseudomonadota bacterium
ATTTCCGCCATGCGTTTAGGATAATCCGTCGGCAGATGCGGACGCAATTGACGGTGCACCGATTCCGCGCGCGCCAGCCACTCGGCTTGCACAATGCGCCCGCCCGTTGCCGTGACTTTGATAATGTTCATGGGATTACCGGCCCGTATGGGCAGCGACATATTTTTTCACCGCATCGACATTCGCGTCCATCACATCAAAGCGTTGCGGCAACTGTTCCAATTGGTCGAAGCCGGAAGGCCGCGTCGGCTCGAAGCCCAGCGCCTCGACAATGGTCGCGGAAAATTTTACCGGCAATGCCGTCTCAAGACATAGGAGTGGGACGCCCATGGCACGGTAGCTCAAACCGACCGTAATGCCGTCGGCGGTATGGGTGTCGACTACGACACCATAGCGGTTATACAGGGCGCGGATGGTGTTCAGTCGATCCTGGTGCGTGCTAGTGCCGGACACGAAACCGGCGTGCGCCAGTGCGTCAAAAAAGGGTGTGTTGCGCAGGTCGAAGGCGCCGTCGCGATCGATTTGTTGCCATAGTTTTTTGACCACCTCGGGATCGCGGCCAACTAGTTCGAAAATAAAGCGTTCGAAATTCGAGGCTTTGGAAATATCCATCGACGGGCTGGAGGTTTGCATCACTTTGTTAGACGGACGCACCCGATAGACGCCGGTCCTGAAGAATTCGTCGAGAACGTTGTTTTCGTTGGTCGCCAAGATCAGACGATGAATCGGCAAACCCATGCGCCGCGCCAAATACCCGGCGTATATGTTGCCGAAATTGCCCGACGGCACGGCGACATCGATGGTCTCATCGTTACTGCGCGTCACGGCGAAATAGGCTTTGAAATAGTAAACCGACTGGGCGCAGACGCGCGCCCAGTTGATGGAATTCACCGTGCCGATTTTTTGTTTAGCCTTGAATGCCGCGTCGTTGCTGACGGCTTTGACCATGTCTTGGCAATCGTCAAACACACCGCGCACCGCGATGTTGAAAATATTCTTGTCTTGCAGCGAAAACATCTGTGCAGTTTGGAACGCGCTCATGCGCTCGTGCGGCGAAAGCATGAAGACTCGCACGCCTTTTTTTCCGCGCATGGCGTATTCAGCGCTAGAGCCGGTATCACCCGATGTGGCGCCGAGAATATTCAGTTCCTCATTCGTTTTGCCGAGTACGTACTCGAACAAATTGCCGAGCAACTGCATGGCAACATCTTTGAACGCCAAGGTAGGTCCGTTCGAGCATTCGAGAATATGCATGCCCGCTTCCAGCGTGGTCACGGGTGTGATTTGGTCGCTGCCGAACGCCTCTTTGGTGTAGCTTTTGTCGATCAGCGCTTTGAGATCCGCCGCAGGAATATCGTCAATAAACTTGCTCAGCACTTCAAACGCCAGATCGCGATAACTCAGGCTGCGCCAATACTTGAGTTCGGCGGCATTTACAGTGGGGATGCGCTCGGGTACGGCCAACCCGCCGTCGGGCGCGAGGCCACCGAGCAAAATTTGCGAGAAACTTTGCGGCGCCATGCCGCCGCGGGTGCTGATGTATTGCATGCTTAGCCCAGTTCTTCTAAACGGATGCGCGTGATCTTTCCATCGACGCTATCGAGCGCTTCGATTTTTTTCATCGCGGTGTTGATATTTTTTTCGCGACACAAGTGAGTAAGCATGATGATGTCCACTTGCTCTTCACCTTCCGACGGTTCTTTTTGAATCATGGCGTCGATGGAAATGTGATTGTCGGCGAGGATGCGCGTCACGTCGGCCAACACACCGGGGCGATCGAACACACGCATGCGCAAATAGTAAGAAGTCTCGACTTCGTCCATCGACAAAATCGGCGTGTCCGTTAACTGATCCGGCTGAAACGCGAGGTGGGGCACGCGATGCTCCGGGTCGGATGTGTGCATGCGCGTAACGTCGACCAGATCGGCGACGACAGCGGACGCAGTAGGCTCGGCGCCAGCGCCTGCGCCGTAATACATCGTCGAGCCGACGGCGTCACCTTTCACCAGGATCGCGTTCATCACACCTTCGACGTTGGCAATCAGCCGCTTGGTCGGAATCAAAGTCGGATGCACGCGTAGTTCAATGCCGTTGGCAGTGCGGCGCGTGAGGCCGAGCAACTTAATGCGATAGCCAAGTTGTTCGGCGTATTCGATGTCCTGCTTG
>JANNMV010000645.1:0-2621 GCA_031398205.1 Pseudomonadota bacterium
TGAAGTCGAAACCATCGAATACCACCGCGACAAGGGTTTGTCCGTAACCGTCTATTTTGGCAAGCAAAAAGGTCATGCCGGCTCGTCCGACCTGAGCCTGAAAGCGCTGCGCGATACGGTCGAAAAAGCCTGTAGCATCGCCAAACACACGGCGATCGATGAATTTTCCGGCCTGGCGGACGCCGCGCTTTTGGCGCAAGGTCCATTTCCCGACCTTGATCTATACCATTCCTGGGGAATCTCCGTCGAGGAGTCGATTGAGCTGGGCAAACGCGCCGAAGCAGCGGCATTTGCCGTGGACAAGCGCATCGACAACTCCGACGGGGCCTCGGCCTCAACCCAGGATTCGCACTTTTGCTATGGCAACAGCACGGGTTTTCTCGGCGGCTATCCGTCTTCGCGTCATGGCGTAAGCTGTTCGGTTATCGCCTCTGACGGTGAGATCATGCAGCGCGACGATTGGTACACCACGGCGCGGGACTTCGGCGATCTGGATCCAATCGAGCGTGTTGGCCAAATCGCCGGGGAGCGCGCCATCAAAAGGCTTAACGGCAGAAAACTCAAGACTTTAGACTGTCCGGTATTATTCGAAGGGCCGATTGCCCAGGGCTTGATCAGCCATTTCGTCGGCGCGGTAAGCGGCGGCAGTTTGTATCGAAAATCGTCGTTCTTGCTCGATAGCCTGGGCCAGCAGCTTTTCCCCAAGTTTCTGCAAATTCGGGAAGTCCCCGATTTGAAGAAAGGCTTTTCGTCCAGCCCGTTCGACGCCGAAGGCGTTGCAACAAAGGCGCGTGAGGTCATCAAAGACGGCGTACTGCAGGGTTATTTCCTCGGCAGTTATTCCGCGCGCAAGCTCGGCATGCAATCAACAGGCAATGCCGGTGGCAACCACAACCTCATCGTACCCGACACCGGCCAAGATTTCGCGGGGCTGATCAAACAAATGGGGCGCGGCCTGCTGGTCACGGAACTTCTCGGCCACGGCATTAACATGGTCACCGGCGATTATTCTCGCGGCGCATCAGGTTATTGGGTGGAAGGTGGCGAAATACAATATCCCGTCGAAGAAATCACCATCGCGGGTAATTTGAAGGATATGTTCAAGGGCATCGTCGCCGTCGGCAACGACGTTATCGTGCGCAGCTCAAAATTGTGCGGCTCCATCTTGATCGAGAAGATGACGGTGGCGGGGGATTAGCCCGAACTTTGGCGGTTATAGGTTAGTTAGGTGCTGTATCGATGAATATTAGTGCAATGACTTAGGACGCGTACTGGGTACGTCCTGGGTTGACGCGTAATAGGCTGAAGGCCTTTTCCTGCAACGGCGTAGGCCGAGTGGTGAGAATGATCTTGGCCTTGGGGTTGAGCGCCGTATAAGTGATGTTGTAGGTCAGCGTACCCAGATCCTGCAGCAAGGTTCGGAAACTGTGCACGGGGAGTCCGTCATCGGCGTGTTTGCTGGCGTCCTTTGCCTTGGCCTGCGCGGAGCGTTGGGCTTTTGCCACGGCCGACGGTTTCGTCAGTTGTGCTGCCTCGATGAATTCGTCATCGAACAGCATGGGCTTCAAGCGCTCCCGCATCGTCCACTCGATGTAGTAGGCGAGCATGCACAAGAAGACATGCGCGCGAACGCGCTCGGCGCTGTAGTGGAATACGGGGCGCACCTGTAAGTCGACGGTCTTGATCGAGCGGAAGGCACGCTCGACCTGAGGCAGACTCTTATAGGCGGCCACGGCGGCGTTCGCGTTGAGCTGTTTCTCGGGGAGGCTGGTGCGAATGGCCCTAGGCCAGCCACTAACATACAAGCCGTCCAGGGCTGCCTCGGCGTCGATCTGGGTCTGTTTGCGCACCCACGACAACTGCGCGTCGGTGATCGTCAACTCGAAATGTTTGGCCATGCGGTAACGATCGATGCTGCGTCCGACGCGCAAGGCGATCGCCTGGGCGCCGCGCACGGGCCTGCGTGTGCGCTCGATGGCGGTGACGATCGTTTGCAACTCGGCTTCGGTGGCCGCCAATAGTTCGCTGCGCTTGCGTGAACGCTCCTCGGCGAGTAGGGGATTACGGCAGACAATCAATCGCTCGCCCGGGAAATGCTCGCTGGCGATTTCCAGTAGATTGCGCTCATCAAACAGCGACGGCTGGAACGGACCGCGTTCGTGCGCCAACCGCGCAATCTGCGCGGCCCGCAAGCTGCTGATCCAGTCCATGCCATGCGGCCGCAGGACGTTGTTGATGCGTGCGCAACCTACGTCGAGAACCGTCGAACCTGGACTCAAGTTGAGTAGATCAAGCCCTATATCAATCATATCGCGGCGCTCCGTCGCGAACCGATCTAAAAACTCGATGTACGCTGCCGGGTCGCCGGTCGCGTCGACATTGCGAAAGTTCGGTATTTTGAAAAATTGCGCTTTGGAATTGGAGATCATTGCGTCACCTTGTAGTCTTTTGGGTCAATCTATCGTTGCGCCGGATGCCTGAACCGCGCGACACCATTTGTCACCATCACTGCTGATGAGTGTTGCGAATTCCTCGGGCGAGCTGCTCGACGACTCGAATCCCTGCTCGGAGAGCGCAGTTCGAATTTCTTTCGTGGCTAACGCTTTCTTTGTTTCCGCATT
>JANNMV010000012.1:0-3740 GCA_031398205.1 Pseudomonadota bacterium
ACGACGCACATTTTGTTGGGATTCAGCGCGTCGGCGCTATCCATCACGTGTTGCAGTAATGGCTTGCCCGCTAGCTTGTGCAGAACCTTGGGAAGATTCGAATACATGCGCTTGCCCTGACCGGCGGCCAGGACGACGACGTTTAAGACAGTCATTTATTGTTTGCCTAGAAGGGCTTGCAGCATTCCGATTCAGACAATATAGACAAAAAAAGGCAGCTTTACTATAGCTTGCCTTTGGGTAGATTTACGACGAGCGGCCGGTCGAGGCTAGTGGGGTTTTCGCCGAAACTTTTCAATAGCCTGAATCTGCGCCATGGCTTCGGCCAATTCCGACTGAGCTTTCGCGATTTCGAGTTTCGATGTTTTGTTCTGCATCGCCTCTTCGGCTAATCTCTTGGCCTCCCGCGCCTTGGCTTCATCCAAATCTTGGCCGCGTATGGCGGTATCGGCCAGCACAGTCACTACACCGGGCTGAACTTCGAGAATGCCGCCGGCGACGAACACCAACTCTTCGGCATCTTGACCGGCAACTTTGATCCTGACGGTGCCTGGCTTAATGCGGCTAATGAGCGGGGTATGGCGCGGATATATGCCTAATTCGCCCGCCTCTCCGGGCAAAACGACGAATTCAGCCTCGCCGGAAAAGATCTGTTCTTCTGCGCTTACTACGTCTACGTGGATGGTATTTGCCATGGTTTACCTGTGCAATATGAGGCTTGAAAAGCGCCGGGCGCGAGTAATTTCGCGCCCTCACTCTTTAACTATAGTGTCTTAGCCTTCTCAACCGCTTCTTCGATGCCCCCGACCATGTAAAACGCTTGCTCGGGCAGGTGGTCATACTCACCTTCGACAATGCCCTTAAAGCCTTTGATGGTGTCCTTGAGCGGCACATATTTACCGGGTGAGCCGGTGAAAACTTCAGCCACGTGGAACGGCTGCGACAGGAAGCGTTGGATTTTGCGCGCTCTGCTGACGGCCAATTTATCTTCCGGCGACAATTCGTCCATACCCAAAATCGCGATAATGTCGCGCAGTTCTTTGTAGCGCTGCAACGTCGCTTGGACACCGCGAGCCACATTGTAATGTTCTTCGCCGACGACGAGCGGATCAAGTTGGCGCGACGTGGAATCAAGTGGATCGACCGCAGGGTAAATACCTAACGAGGCGATATCACGGGAAAGCACCACGGTGGAGTCCAGATGCAAGAAGGTCGTCGCGGGTGAGGGGTCGGTCAAGTCATCCGCAGGGACGTACACAGCTTGGATCGAGGTAATCGAACCAACCTTGGTGGAGGTAATGCGCTCTTGCAAGCGGCCCATTTCTTCCGCCAGCGTCGGTTGATAACCCACGGCGGACGGCATACGACCGAGCAGCGCGGAGACTTCGGTACCGGCCAAGGTGTAACGGTAAATGTTGTCGACGAAGAACAGAATATCGCGGCCTTCGTCGCGGAATTTTTCTGCCATAGTCAGGCCGGTGAGCGCTACGCGCAGACGGTTGCCGGGTGGCTCGTTCATTTGACCGAACACCATGGCTACTTTTGATTCGTTCAGGTTATCTTTGTTGATAACGCCCGCATCGGTCATCTCGTGGTAGAAGTCGTTACCCTCACGAGTGCGCTCGCCCACACCGGCGAACACGGATAGACCGGAATGTTCTTTCGCGATGTTGTTGATGAGTTCCAACATGTTTACGGTCTTGCCCACACCGGCCCCGCCGAACAGGCCCACTTTGCCGCCCTTGGCGAACGGGCAAACCAGGTCAATAACCTTGATGCCGGTTTCGAGCAATTCGACGGAAGGAGACAATTCATCGAACTTCGGCGCCGGTTGATGAATTGCCCGGCGCTCGTCGGTGCCGATCGGGCCCTGCTCGTCAATCGGTCGGCCTAAAACGTCCATAATACGGCCCAGCGTGGCTTTACCCACCGGCACACTGATACCTTTGCCGGTTCCCTTGACCGACATGCCGCGACGCAAGCCATCGGAGGAGCCCATCGCGATGGTTCTCACGACGCCGTCACCAAGTTGCTGCTGCACTTCGAATGTCAGTCCCGCTTCGGCGAACTTCGATGTGTTGTCAGTAAGTATCAATGCGTCGTAGATCCGGGGCATTGCTTCGCGCGGGAATTGGATATCGACCACCGCGCCAATGCACTGGACGATCTTTCCCTCTGTGGCAACAGCATTCATTGTGTTTCCCTTCTTTCCTAATTCAGTAAATTCGTTTAGGTCGCTTAGCTGATCGCTGCAGCGCCGCCAACGATCTCAGAGAGTTCTTTGGTAATCGCAGCCTGACGGGTTTTGTTGTAAATCAGCGTCAATTCGTCGATCACGTCGCCGGCGTTGTCGCTGGCGGACTTCATCGCCACCATGCGCGCGGATTGTTCGGAGGCCATATTCTCCGACACGGCTTGGTAGATCAATGCTTCGATGTAACGGCTGAGCGCCTGATCCAACACGGCCTTTGCTTCGGGTTCGTAAATATAATCCCAGGAACCGCCCGGCACGCCAAGCTTTTCGCCGGACAGCGGTAATAGCTGTTCCATCACCGCTTCTTGCTTCATGGTATTGACAAAGCGGGTGTAAAAAATCAACAGCCGGTCGAAGCGATCCTCGATATAACCATCCAACATCAGCTTCACCGCGCCAATCAGCTTTTCCATGTGTGGTTTATCGCCCAAGCCAATGACGTGCGAAACAACGTTGGCGCCGAGTCGTTGCATAAAGCCCAGACCGCGGTTGCCGATGCAACACACTTCAAACTGCTCGCCTTCGCTATCCCACTCTTTAATCTTGGTTAACGCCAGACGCAGAACATTGGTATTCAAGCCGCCGCACAAGCCCTTATCCGCCGTGACAACGATGATGCCAACCTTCTTCACCGTGTCGCGGGTAATCAGGAATGGATGGCGGTACTCCGGATTGGCATGGCTGATGTGCGCTGCTACATTGCGAATCTTCTCGCCATAGGGACGCGCAGCGCGCATGCGCTCTTGCGCTTTGCGCATTTTCGACGCCGCGACCATTTCCATGGCCTTGGTGATCTTGCGCGTGTTTTGCACGCTCTTGATCTTGGTGCGTATTTCTTTTGAACCTGCCATTACGATGCCTTTATTGCGTGTTCAAATGGGCGTTAGTAAGAACCGTTTTTCTTGAAATCTTTAATGGCTTCGTGCAGCGCCGCTTCGTCTTCCTTCGACAAATCTTTAGTCGATTCGATGCGGTTTGCCAAGTCAGCGTATTTGCCCTTCACATGATCGCGCATGGCGCGTTCGGCGTTCAGGGCTTTGCCAACGGGAACGTCATCATAGTAGCCATTGTTGACCGAGAATAGCGTCAGCGCCATTTCCCAAACTTGTAACGGCTGGTACTGCGCCTGTTTCATCAGTTCCGTCACCATCCGGCCGCGCTCCAACTGCTTGCGCGTGGCTTCGTCCAAATCGGACGCGAACTGCGCGAACGCTGCCAATTCACGATATTGCGCAAGAGCAAGCCGCACACCACCGCCGAGCTTCTTAATAACTTTGGTCTGCGCGGCGCCACCGACACGCGAAACGGAAATACCGGCATTGATAGCAGGACGGATACCGGCGTTAAATAGACTGGATTCCAAGAAAATCTGACCGTCGGTAATCGAAATCACATTGGTTGGCACGAACGCGGACACGTCACCGGCTTGGGTTTCGATGACCGGTAACGCGGTCAATGAACCAGTCTTGCCTTTAACGGCGCCGTT
>JANNMV010000021.1:0-2119 GCA_031398205.1 Pseudomonadota bacterium
AGTCGTTCGCGCGCATCGACCTGCCGGCGTTCATGACAACATCTGACGCCGAGGAAGTTCAAGCGCGGCAAATTGAAACAACACTACTGCCCGCGCTGGATGTGGATCGCCGCGCCAACAACCCAATCGAAAAATTAACCACGTTTGTTACCGCGTTCCCCGGCCGCGTGCTGATCGTCGCCGAAAGTCTTGGCCGACGTGAAACGCTAGTCGAATTGTTTGGCCGCCATGCATTAAAGCCTACGACTTGTGACGACTATGCGGCGTTCGTCGCCAGCGACGAACGTCTCATGCTCACCGTTGCGCCGCTTGCCATGGGCTTCGTTGTTTCGCAACCGCAATGGGCGGTCATCACTGAAAATGAGTTATACGCGACCCAAGTCAAACAAACGCGGCGACGCGATGCGCGCAAGGTCACATCGGAAAGCTTGTTGCGCGATCTATCGGAACTGCGCGTCGGCGATCCCGTGGTCCACGCACAACACGGCATTGGGAAATATCTTGGCTTGGTCAATCTGGATTTAGGCGAGGGCGAAACGGAGTTTTTGCATCTTGAATATGGTGGCGGCGACAAATTGTACGTGCCCGTTGCGCAGTTGCATCAGATCAGCCGTTACAGCGGCGCCAGCCCGGACGCCGCGCCACTGCATCGTCTCGGCAGCGGCCAATGGGAAAAGGCGAAACGCAAAGCCGCCGAACAGGTGCGCGACACGGCGGCAGAGCTGTTGAATCTCTACGCCCAACGCGCCGCGCGCGAAGGCTTCGCGTTTCCGTTTCATCCACACGATTACGACAACTTCGTCGCCGGATTTGCGTTTGAAGAAACGCCCGACCAAGCGGCTGCGATCAGCGCCGTCATTGAGGACATGAGATCGGGCAAGCCCATGGATCGCTTAGTGTGCGGCGATGTCGGTTTTGGCAAAACCGAAGTCGCGATGCGCGCCGCGTTCATGGCGGTGTCCGGCGGAAAACAAGTGGCGATCTTAGTTCCCACGACCTTGCTGGCAGAACAACATTTCGAGAATTTTTCCGACCGCTTCGCCGAGTGGCCGGTAAAAATCGCCGGGATGTCGCGCTTTCGCTCGGCGAAGGAACAAACCGCGGCGCTGGCGGGGTTGGCCGATGGGACGGTCGATATCGTTATCGGTACCCATCGCTTGATTCAAAAAGACGTGAAGTTTATGCGCCTGGGTTTGACCATCATCGACGAAGAACATCGTTTTGGCGTGCGCCAAAAAGAGCAGCTTAAATCGTTGCGCGCGGAGGTCGATGTGCTGACGCTCACGGCGACGCCGATTCCACGTACGCTGGCGATGTCGATGGAAGGTTTGCGAGATTTTTCCGTCATCGCAACGGCGCCGCAGCGGCGCTTGTCGATCAAAACATTTGTCTATGCCTATAACGTGGGGATTATTCGCGAAGCGATATTGCGTGAATTGAAGCGCGGTGGGCAAGTTTATTTTCTGCACAATGACGTTGCTACCATCCAGTTAGCCTATGAAAAACTCGCGGGACTGATGCCCGAGGCGCGCATCGCCGTTGCCCACGGCCAGTTGCGCGAGCGCGATCTCGAACACGTCATGCGCGATTTCTATCAGCAACATTTCAACGTTCTGTTGTGTTCTACGATTATCGAGACCGGCATCGATGTGCCGACGGCGAATACCATTATTATTGAGCGCGCCGATAAATTCGGTTTGGCGCAATTGCATCAATTGCGTGGCCGCGTCGGGCGGTCTCACCATCAGGCCTATGCCTATTTACTCACGCCGCCGGAGGAGTCCCTGACCGCACAAGCGAAGAAACGGTTGGAGGCGATTCAGATGATGGAGGATTTGGGTTCGGGATTTTTCTTGGCGATGCACGACTTGGAAATTCGCGGCGCAGGTGAAATTCTCGGAGATTCGCAAAGCGGCGAGATGCAGGAAATTGGATTTCCCCTGTATGTAGACATGCTCAACGCCGCGGTGCGCGCGCTAAAGCAGGGCAAAGTGTGGGATGTCGCGGCGCCGCTGGAGTTCACCACTGAGATCAATCTCCATGTTCCAGCTTTATTGCCGAACGACTATTGCGGCGATGTTCATGAGCGGTTGGTTTTATATAAGCGCTTGGCGAGCAG
>JANNMV010000086.1:0-7687 GCA_031398205.1 Pseudomonadota bacterium
TCTATTCTCTGTTGCACTTTCCGTCGCCTCACGGCGCCCGGCCGTTAGCCGGCATCCCGCTCCCTGGAGCCCGGACTTTCCTCCATGCGCGAACGCACAGCGACTGTCTGGCCAGCTTCTGCCGCATCATACCACCCCAGCACGATGAAACTCCCTGAGCGCTCGTCACTCGGATAGTCAATAAGAAATTTTCCGTTGCACCCTTTCGGCCCTCGCTTACGGGTGCTTCAGAAACCACTTTTGAGGAAGGGAGATTTCCATGACCCACCGACTCTATTTCGTTCTGCCGGATGTCGCCAGCGCGCGGCTCGGAAATTCGCCCCATGCTCGGCCGGCGCCATCCCGAAGCAATATCGGGCGGACAAGAAGCCCTCGTTCCGGCATTCCCGTAACGAACGCCAACTATAGGCAAGCCAGGAGCCGCATGGGTCTTGGCTTGCCGCCTATACTGCCTGGTGAGCCGCTCTGGCGTTGCCTCTACAAGCACCCTACCGGGAAATGCTCCAGGCAATATTTTCTCCGGCGCGAAATGGCACCAGCGTGTGGTTTCCAAACGCCAATTCCGCCGCAACCGCAGTAACGGTTTTCGTCAGCGTAACCTGTTCGCGATTGCGCGGCAGGCCATAAAAATCCGCGCCAAAAAAACTCGCAAAACTCTCTAGCTTATCTAACGCGCCAACTGCATCGAACGCTTCCGCATACAGCTCCAACGCGGCATTGGCGGTGTAAACCCCGGCGCAGCCGCAGGCATGCTCCTTGGTATGCTTCGCGTGGGGCGCGCTGTCGGTGCCGAGGAAAAATTTCGGATTGCCGCTAGTCGCCGCACGTACCAAAGCAAGCCGATGTTCCTCGCGCTTGAGCACCGGCAAGCAATAGTGGTGGGGACGAATGCCCGCTTGAAATAACGCGTTGCGGTTGAGCAACAAATGATGCGCGGTGATGGTCGCGGCGATATTGGGGCCTGCCGCCATCACAAACTCCGCCGCTTGTTTGGTCGTGATGTGTTCCAACACCAAACGCAGTTTCGGATAGCGCACGACCAGCGGACCCAGCAAACGCTTGATGAACACCTGTTCGCGATCAAACACATCGACGTCGGAATCCGTCACTTCACCGTGAATCAACAGCGGCAGACCGATGGCCTCCATAGTCGCCAACACCTCGGCGACCTTAGCCAAATCCGTGACACCGGACTGCGAATGGGTCGTCGCGCCGGCCGGATAAAGTTTGACGGCGTGAACGAATCCCGACGCCTTCGCCCGGTCAATTTCCACCGGGGAAGTGCGGTCCGTGAGGTAGAGCGTCATCAACGGCGTAAAGTGCATTCCGTTCGGCAACGCGGCCACAATGCGATCGCGGTATTCGCGCGCGAGCGCCACGGTGGTGACCGGCTGCTTAAGATTCGGCATGATGATGGCGCGCGCAAAACGCGCTGCGCTATCGGGCAATACGGCGGCCATTTCAGCGCCGTCGCGCAAATGCAAATGCCAATCATCGGGACGAGTAAGGGTAATCGACTGCATAGATTCTTTCATGATGAATTCTTCAGCGCCAACGCGCGCTGGTAGGCGGTGTTCTTACTCGCACCGGTAATGGCGGCGCTGAGTTTGGCCACTTGTTTCACCGGCATATCTTCCGCAATTAGGAGTTTCAATACGCGCTCTAACTCCACATCGGCCCGGTCGGCTTCAAGCACGGCGCCACTGACCAGCAACACGAACTCACCCTTCAATCGATTGCTGTCTGCCGCCAGCCATCGCGCGGCCTCCCCGAGTTTGCAATGATGAATGGTTTCAAATAATTTGGTCAATTCGCGTGCGATGACGACATCGCGCGATGCGCCCAGCACCGCGATCAAATCGTCGATACATTCCGTCACCCGGTGTGGCGCTTCGTAGAATATCAGCGTCCCGGTCTGCCCACGCAGCGACTCCAAATACTTTTTCCGCGCGGCGGATTTTACCGGCAAAAAGCCATGGAAACAAAATGGCAGCCGCTGCATACCTGACGCAGAAAGCGCCGTCGTCAAGGCGCTCGCCCCTGGGATCGGCACCACCGCATAACCGGCGCGTCGCACGCAGTCGACCAAGATCGCACCGGGATCGGAAATACCCGGCGTACCGGCATCGCTCACCAACGCCAGCGACTGACTCGCGGCCAGTTGCTCGACGATTTGCTCCGCGCGCTCACGCTCATTGTGCTGGTGCAACGACATCAGCTTGGCGTTGATGCCGTGGTGTTGCAACAGCATCGCCGTATTGCGTGTGTCCTCGGCGACCACGCGATCGACGTGGGCTAAAACGTCAAGGGCACGCAAGCTGATGTCGCGCAAATTCCCGATGGGCGTTGCGACCACATATAATGTAGCGGATCTCACTTCGGTTTCCAGCAAATGCATTTTCCTCAGTTCGTTGGTGTTTTCCTACTCGGCATCACAGTTTTTTCCCAAGCGGCATTGTCGGCGGATGACGCGCCCAATGCAACCGCGATAAATGCTGATGATGGTGGTAGCTCGGCGCCCAAAGCCGTAGAGGAAACGAAAATCGAGATTGCGCCGGATGTCGTTACCGTCCCGCTACCCGAGCCGGACGGCGTACCGATCGCCGAGCCCGTGTCGATCGTCGAACCCGTCAAACCGAGCCGCATAGCGTTATTTCTGCCATTGAAATCGGCGACATTCGGACGCGCCGCAGACGCGATCCGAGAAGGTTTTCTCGCCGCATCGCAAGTCCCGGGCGCCGAGCCGACTCTTCCCATTGAAATTTACGATAGTGGCGTGGACAGCAAGAACCTGTTGGTGCTTTATAACCAAATTCTCAGCGAAAACGCCAAAATCGTAATCGGCCCCATGACCCGCAGTGAAGTCACGACGATTGCACGAAGCGGTATGGTCACCACGCCCACCCTGGCGCTCAATCTTCCGGAGGGCGATGGCCTGTCGTTGCCGGCGCTGTTTTATTCGCTGAATCTTTCTCAGGAAGCCGAAGCGCGTCAATTGGCCAACATCGCCTTCACCCGCGGGCTGCGCCGCGCCGCCGTCGTCAGCGGTCCCACAGCGCTGTCGAAGCGCATGCAAGCCGCATTCGCCGCGGAATTTCTGCAACTCGGCGGCACGACAACGCTGGAATACGTCTACAAGGCCGAAGCAAAAAGCCTCACCGAATTTCGCACCGCGCTTAAGGCGCAGCAAGTCGATGTGGTATTCATCGCGACCGACGCCACCATCGCGCGCAAGATTCGCCCCTACATCCGCGCCACGTTGCCGATCTACGCCACCTCGCAAGTATTTCGCAGCAGAAATGATGCGGCGCTGAACCTGGATTTGAAGGGGCTGCATTTCGTCGATATGCCTTGGTTAATCACGCCGGATCACGCCGCCGTCATGGTTTATCCGCAGCCGAAGAAATCACTAACGGCGGAATTGCAGCGTTTTTATGCGCTCGGTATCGACGCCTACCGCCTGGCGCAACGGCTGATTCAAAGCGACATTCCGCCGCTGGAATCCATCGACGGCGTCAGCGGCCGCATCAGCTTAACCTCGGGCCATTGGTTCGCGCGCGAACTGTTGCAAGCCACCTTCGATCACACCGGCGCCGTGATACCGCAACCGCCTTGAGCAGCCGCGGCGAACAAGCGGAGGCCCTCGCCTTGCGCTATTTGGAATCCAAAGGACTCGAGCTGATTGCGCAAAACTATCGCTGCCGCTACGGCGAGATCGACCTCATCATGCGCGATGGCAAGACCACGGTATTCACCGAAGTTCGGCTGCGTAAATCTAATGCGTTCGGCGGTGCGTTGGCGAGCGTCGACGGTAATAAACAGCGACGCATTCTCACCGCGGCGCGGCATTACTTGAGCGAGCAGCGCGGCGCGCCGCCGTGTCGTTGCGATGTGTTGCTGATGAGCGACATCTCCGAACAAAGCATCGAGTGGATTCAAAACGCTTTTACAGAATAAAGTATTGGGTTTCGCAACGAATCGTTTTACAATCGCCGCAATGGATTCAATCAAACGCATTGCACAACATTTTGAAGCCAGCGCCCAACTCAAGTTATCCACGGCGCATGTGCTTGCTCCCGTCATCGCCGACGCGGCACAATTGATGGTCAATTGCCTGCTGGCCGACGGCAAAATCCTCGTTTGTGGCAACGGCGGATCGGCGGCGGACGCGCAACATTTTTCCGCTGAATTGCTCAATCGTTTCGAGATGGAACGGCCCGGCCTGGCCTGCGTCGCGCTGACCACCGACTCTTCAACCCTGACCTCGATCGCCAACGACTACGCGTTCGAACAAATTTTCTCCAAGCAAGTCCGCGCGCTGGGGCGCAAGGGCGATGTGTTGCTGGCGATTTCCACCAGCGGTAACAGCCCAAATATCATCGACGCGATTCATGCGGCCCATGAACGCAATGTGCATGTCGTCGCACTCACCGGCCGCGACGGCGGCAAGATCGGTCAACTCATGACCGAGCATGACGTTCACATTTGCGTGGGATCAGACATCACCGCGCGGATCCAAGAAGTCCACCTGCTCACTTTGCATTGCCTGTGCGATGCAATCGATTGCTCATTACTAGGAGTTGAATAACGATGCATAAATTTTTACTATTGCTCACCCTATCGGTGTTGCCTGCGCTACAAGGTTGTATTCCGTTAATTATCGGTGGCGCCATCGGCGCCGGCGCGCTGCTGGTGAGCGATCGGCGCCCAGCCGGCGCCTACGTGAAAGACGAAGGCATTGAGATTGCCGCGATTAAGCGCATCAACGATCGCTATCGCGATACCTCGAACATCAACGTCACCAGCTACAACCATAACGTGTTGTTAAGCGGCGAGGCGGGGACAGAAAAAATCAAAACCGACGCTGAAGCGATCGCGCGCAGCGATGGCCGAGTTAAAAATGTTTTCAACGAAATCACCATCGCCGGCAATAGCTCGCTCGGCTCGCGCGGCAACGATGCCGCGATCACCTCGAAAGTAAAAACCCGCTTCCTCGCCAACGCCGGACGCTTCTCGCCGAATCACATCAAAGTCGTCACCGAGAACAACACCGTCTATCTGATGGGCATCGTTACCAAGAGCGAAGCCGATGCCGCAACCGAAGTCGCAAGCACCACCGCCGGCGTGCAGCGTGTGGTTAAGCTGTTCGAATATAAGAATTAGGAGAGAGTGAACGTCGCCCCGACAAGGGGCGCGACGCTGAGGCGCCTAGACAAACGCGTTCAATAGCGTGGTCGTCGATCAAAATTCCCGAGGCAATGATTACGCTGGATGCAATCCCAATTTGGCGAACAATGCTTTATCCAACTGCGCATCGGGATTGCCGGTCGTGAGCAATTTGTCACCGTAAAAGATCGAATTGGCGCCGGCGAAAAAGCACATCGCTTGAATCGCTTCGCCTAACTCGCGTCGTCCGGCCGACAATCTCACATAGGATTTCGGCATGGTGGCGCGCGCAACGGCGATGGTGCGAACGAACTCAAGCGGATCGAGCTTATCTGTGCCGTGCAGCGGCGTGCCTTCCACTTGCACGAGATTGTTGATCGGCACCGATTCCGGTTGTGGATCGAGGTTGGCGAGTTGCGCAATGAATTCCGCGCGCGTGGCGCGGCTTTCGCCCATGCCAACGATGCCGCCACTACATACATGCAGACCCGCGTCGCGCACTTTATTTAGCGTGTCGAGGCGGTCATCGTATTCCCGCGTCGAGACAATTTCGCCGTAAAAATCCGGCGACGTGTCCAAGTTGTGATTGTAGTAATCGAGGCCGGCGTCTTTCAATTGTTGCGCCTGGCCTTCACGCAACATGCCCAGCGTCGCGCAGGTTTCGAGGCCCAACGCGCGCACGGCTTTGACCATGTCGATTACCGGATCCAAGTCGCGTTGCTTCGGTCCGCGCCAGGCGGCGCCCATGCAGAAACGTTGCGCGCCGGCGTCCTTAGCGGCTTGTGCCGCTTTAATAACTTCGGCGAGCGGCGCCATGGCCTGGTTCTCCACGTCCGTGTGATAACGCGCCGCTTGCGGGCAATAGCCGCAATCTTCCGGGCAGCCGCCGGTTTTGATAGAGAGTAATGTTGAAAGCTGCAC
This sequence comes from Pseudomonadota bacterium, assembly GCA_031398205.1. Taxonomy (GTDB): domain Bacteria; phylum Pseudomonadota; class Gammaproteobacteria; order Burkholderiales; family JALYOK01; genus JALYOK01. Next base: position 6,088 of record JANNMV010000086.1, read on the forward strand.
CGCGTTTGGATTGAAGTTTTCACGATGAACCGTATGCGCCTTGAACAGTAAATCGTTCAGCGGCAAATCGAACAGCGCCAACACCTCGCCGTGGGAGAATCGCGGTTTGCTGGGATGGGGCTTTAGGCGCTTAAATTCCACGGCGGCAGTATTCATTCTTATTGCGCTTCGGTTAAAGTGGTGAAATCGAATCCTCAACTATCGCGAATTATTTGTCAAATGCTTTGTTAGAAAACTTGAACATCCGATTAAAAAATGTGCACTTTCCCCAGACTTGCTTTTTGTGTGGGTCAGCCGGGCAGCGCGAAATTTTGTGCGGCCCATGCGAGAAACACTTGCCGCGGCTGTCTAGCGCCTGCTGTCCCATTTGCTCGTTGCCGACGCTGGACGGTTTGCTGTGCGGCCGCTGCGTGAAAAAACCGCCGGCGTTTGACGCTAGTGTTGCGGCATTCGATTATGGATTTCCGGTCGATGTGCTGATTCAACAATTCAAGTATTCGCAACAATTAGCGCTCGCGCCATGGCTCGCAGAGCGCTTATTAGAGCGGCTCTTCGACATGCCTATGCCAGACGCCGCACTGGCTATGCCTCTTGGCCGTGCTCGTTTACGCGAACGCGGTTTTAATCAATCGCTGGAAATTTCCAAACCTTTGTGTCGCGCGCTCGACGTCGCGCTGTTGCCGCGCGCCTGCGAACGCATTCGCGACACCGAAAGCCAAACGACGTTGCCGTGGAGAGAGCGCGCGAACAATGTTCGCGGCGTGTTTGCCTGCCACGAAAATTTTACCGGCAGACATGTGGCGATCATCGACGACGTGATGACCAGCGGTGCGAGCGTTAACGAGTTGGCAAAGACATTGAAGAAATCCGGCGCGGCTCGCGTGAGCGTTTGGGTGATCGCACGCACGCGTCCGGAAAGTTTTCAACCTACGGTGCTCGACGATGTTTGATTTGGTTTTGTATCAGCCGGAAATCCCCGGCAACACCGGCAACATTATTCGCCTATGCGCCAACACCGGCGTGACGCTGCATTTGGTCAAGCCGCTCGGCTTCACTATGACGGACAAGCAAATGAAACGCGCGGGACTGGATTATCACGAATACGCGAACATGCAGATACACGAGAACTGGGAAACGTGTTCTGAAAAATTGCACGACCGACGCTGTTTCGCGATGACGACGAAAGGTTCGACGCGTTACACGGACAATAAATTTGCCGAAGGCGATGTATTTGTTTTCGGGCCGGAAACCCGTGGCTTACCGCCGGAATTGCTCGCGCTATTTGCGCCGGAAAGACGATTGCGTTTGCCGATGCAGCCCGATAGCCGCAGCTTAAATCTCGCGAACAGCGCGGCGGTATTGGTGTTCGAGGCTTGGCGGCAGGTGGGGTTTGCGGGTGGAAAATAATTACGAATGTCATCCTGAGTGCGGCGAAGGATCTGCTTTTTCGCCGCCTTAAGAGCAGATCCTTCGCGATGCTCAGGATGACAATTGAGAGCATCAGACCTTACTGATCACATAACCCAAGCGCGGAAAATGAATCGCGACATCGCCGACTTCTGTGCCATGCCAATTTAGCGTAACGCGTTGCGCCGAGATC
>JANNMV010000087.1:0-8925 GCA_031398205.1 Pseudomonadota bacterium
TATGAACGATCTCTCCGGCGCGTCGACGACGGTGTTGACGCGCCCGGTCGGCTCCAACCACGTCGGCATGCGCCAGTTCAACGAACGCATCGTGCTGCAGGCGATCCGCTTGCACGGCGCGCTGCCCAAGGCCGAAGTCGCTCGCCTGACGCGGCTCAGCACCCAGACCGCGTCCGTGATCATCAACGGTTTATTGGCAGACGGTTTGGTGATCAGGCAAGATCGCGTGCGCGGCCGCATCGGCCAACCCTCCGTGCCGATCGCCCTCAATCCCGACGGCGCGTTTACCCTCGGCATTAAAGTCGGACGCCGCAGCCTCGATGTATTGGCGATGGATTTCGTCGGCCAGGTGCGATTTCGCGAAATGCTTAGTTACGAATATCCCGACCCGGATGTTATTTTTCCCGTCATCGAACGCAAACTCGCGCTGGTCGACACGCAGCTCGGCGAACATGCCAGCCGCCTCGTCGGCCTCGGTGTCGCCGCGCCATTGTGGCTCGGCGGCTGGCGCGACTTCCTTGGTGCGCCGCTGAGCGTGATGGACGCCTGGAATGAAATCGATATTCATCGCCGCATTCAAGCGATGACCGCGCTGCCCGTCGAATTTGCGAAAGACACTACCGCCGCATGCGTCGCCGAACTGGTAGCCGGCGAGGGACGGCGTTTACGCAATTTTCTGTATATTTTCATCGGCACTTTTATCGGCGGCGGGCTGGTCATCGATAGTCATCTCCACCCCGGTTCCAGAGGAAACGCCGGCGCGGTTGGCTCGTTGCCGCTACGTAGCGAGGACGGCAAGAAGCCGCCGCAGTTGCTGCACAAAGCCTCGGGTTTCGTGCTCGAACAAATATTCAAACAACATGGTCATCCCGGCGCCGCTGCCCACGACGAGCGCGCGTTATCGTCGCCGATGGCGGCGCACACGCAAACGTGGTTGAAAGACGCCTGTCCCGCCCTGGCATTAACCATCACTTCAGCCACAGCATTACTCGATTTGGACGCTGTCGTTATCGATGGCTCCATGCATCGCAGCTTAATTGATCAAGTGATCGCGCAAACCACCGATGTGCTCGATAGTTACAGTTGGGAAGGCCTCACGCGGCCGCGGTTGCTGGCCGGCTCCATTGGCGCCGATGCCCGCGCCATGGGCGCCGCTCTGTTGCCGCTATACGCCCACTTCGCGCCGAATCGTGAGCTATTTTTGAAAACCGAAGCTGCCTAAAGTTTAAGCGATTAGCGGTAGAGGAGCATAGATTCGGGTAGTCGTTGGCCCTAGCAGTGCGTCGAAGATTGACGTCGGCTTAGACGAGTTGTCATTCTGAGCGCAGCGAAGAATCTGCTGTACGCGATCGATCAAAGAGTTAAGGAAAGCAGATTCTTCGTGGCTTCGCTGCTCAGAGTGTCAGAATGTATTTCAAATTTTCTGTTACTTATGGCACGTCCCTGGAGATATCAAGCTTGAACTCAATCCTACAATCGACCATTACTTTCTGTGATGTGTTCCAGTTACTCTCAACAGGCGCGATCGGACTACTCGTGGGTGCGTTGCTTGCGGAAGGTGCGATATTTATTCCGTATTGGCGCTCGCTGCCGTCCAATACGTTCTATTCGTTACACAAAGAATACGGGCCGCACCTCTATCGCTTCTTCGCGCCGCTTACCATCGCCCCTTCGATTCTAAGCCTTAGCGCCGCAGCTTCGTGCGCGGGAACGGCCGATGCCGGGCGGTGGCCGACCCTTATCGCATGCCTGCTCTTCATCGGTGTTTTGGCAACCTATGGCGGGTATTTCAAGCGCGCCAATGCGCGCCTCGCCACGGCCACGTTGAGCGCGAGTGAGCTTGCGCAAGAGTTAGCGCGGTGGGAATCCTGGCACTGGGGGCGAGTTGTTATTGGCATTTTTGCGTTCGGTGCGGCACTGCTTGGCATCAGTATGCATGGCTGAAGCCTAAATGCCGCGCGGCTCTGCGAGCATGCCATGCCAAGAGGCAAGCTGGGAGCGGGCCCTGGCAAGACGCTTACGCGGCGACGCAATGCTCCAGCGTCAACTGCACATCTTCCAAGCCCAGATATTCATTGATGGCGAGTCGATAAATACACAGCACGGTTTTCGGCATCGGCTCGATGTGAGAGAAATAGATCGCGTCGAACTCGTGATTGCCTTGGGTGAGTTTGAGTTTCAAATGTTTCTCCGCGACGACGCGCTGATTGGCCACGTTAAAGATGCCTTGAAACAACGGCGCCGGGAAACCTTGCCCCCACACTTGGCCGGCCAGTTCGCGGGCGAGCGGGAGTTTCATTTCTGTTACGTTCAATTCGCCGTCGGTTTCAATCAGTTGTTCGAGGTCGGCCGGTGTTAACAGTTGCGCAACGGTGATTTCGAATTGTTCAGCAAAATCGGCAAACGATTCCTCGCGGATGCTGAGGCCAGCGGCAGCGGCATGGCCGCCGAATTTGCTGATGAGTGTAGGCGATTTCTTGGCAATGAGGTCGAGCGCGTCGCGCAGGTGTAAACCAGGAATCGCGCGGCCCGAGCCTTTTAATTCGCCGTTGTTGCTGCGTGCGAAGGCGATGGCGGGGCGGTGAAATTTATCCTTCAGGCGGCCCGCCAGTAAACCGACAATGCCTTGATGCCATTCCGGATCGAATACGCACAGGCTGACGCGATCGCGCGCGTCAAATCGTTCCAGTCCGGCGAGCGCGCTTTCTTGCATATCGGCTTGTAGCTCGCGGCGCTCTTTGTTCAGGGCGTCGAGCTGTTGCGCGAGTCGCGCGGCTTGGTTTTCGTCGTCGCTGATCAGGCATTCGATACCGAGGGACATATCTTCCAGCCGGCCCGCCGCATTCAGCCGTGGGCCGAGGACAAATCCTAAATCATAAGTTGACGCTTTGCGCGGTTCGCGGCCGGCAACGCGATACAGCGCTTTGATTCCCGCGCAGGTTTGCCCTGCGCGAATTCGGCGAATGCCCTGATCGACGAAACGGCGGTTATTGTTGTCTAGCTTGACCACGTCGGCCACGGTGCCGAGGGCGACGATGTCCAGCAGCGCGGCCAAATTGGGCTCCGCCGCACCATTGAAATGTCCACGCGCCCGTAGCTCGGCGCGCAGCGCCATCAACACGTAAAACATGACGCCGACACCGGCAATAGACTTGCTCGAAAAGCCGCAACCGACTTGGTTCGGATTGACGATGCAGTCCGCATCGGGCAACGTATCGGCGGGCAAGTGGTGATCGGTGATCAGCACTTGCATACCGAGGCGCTTGGCCTGCGCCACGCCATCGACGCTGGCGATGCCGTTATCGACGGTGATCAACATGTCGGGTTTGCGCTCATGGGCAAGGCGCACGATTTCCGGCGTTAAACCATAGCCGTATTCGAAGCGATTCGGCACCAGATAATCGATGCGCGCGCCGAATGCGCGCAAACCGCGCACGCCGATTGCGCAGGCCGTAGCGCCGTCGCAATCGTAGTCGGCGACGATCATGAGCTTGCGCTGGGCGGCGATGGCATCGGCCAACAGCGTCGCCGCCGCGACCGCATTGCGCATTTCGGTGAAGGGAAGCAGTTGATCGAGCTTGTTGTCGAGTTGCGTTGGCGCGGTAATGCCGCGCGCGGCATATACCCGCGCCAGGACGGGATGAATGCCGGCGCCGATGAGCCTGTCGGCATCGGCTTGCGTGTAGGCGCGTTGAACAATTTTAGTCATATTTTTCAGTGTCAAGAACGGCGCCAGAATTTGAACAGATCGATGCGCGTAGTTGTTGTTGATGTTTTGCCCGGAACACAAATCGCTATCGCGTTCAACGTGCCGTTTTTCAGTGCTGACAGCGCGGGCGCAAACCACGCCTGATCAAGCGTCGCCAGCGCATCGCGCCATTCGTTCCATTCGCCGTAAGCGGCGAAGGCGGCCAGTGGATCGATAACGACGAGCGCATTACCCGCCGCGGGCGGAGAAATGTCACGCCAACGGAATTGACTGCTCTCGGTAAACCGTGCCGCGCTCAACGCAGCGAAACCGGCTGCCAGTGCGTCGCCGGCGATAATCTGCGCATAGATTTTTTTACCGTCGGCAGGCACTTCGCCCGCACCCCATAACCACACGCCGTTGATCGGCAACTGGCCCGCCGTTTCGCGCGCCTCGTTCAGCGGGTGGGCGTGCAGCAGCATCTGCATTTCGCTCAGGCGCGCCTGCCAACACGCGCGATCGGCGCCGTCAAACCAATGATCGGCAACACTGCGCCCGCGCACGGCGCTGACGGGTTGGGTGCGCAGCGCGATGGGGCGATCGCTGGTGATGTACCACCGCTGCGGATGCGGACCATAAACATTCAGGGCATCGCTTTTGAAATGTGCTTGCAGCGCCGCTACCAGCGCCGCGGATTCCGCCGCGGATACATCAAGTTGGCTGGCATCGAGTAACACGACTCGATCGCGATTTACGGACAGATGGACCGGATCGGCGCGCAGCCAATATGTTGCGCTTGCATCGGCCATTGTTTCAGCGCGGGACGCCACCGCGGCGAATGGAAAGTCCGCGCTATCGGCAACGTATCCTAATTGCCGCGCCAGCCACGCCTCCATTGAATCGGTTGTGTCCGTGGTGGCTGAGCCGCGCGCGATGAGTTTTGCCAAAGCTGGCGCAGTTTCGCTAATCCTATGGGAACGAGGGGCGTCGAACAGACCGGGAACGAGGAAATCAAATTGCATGACGAAACGATTCTATCATCGCCAATCACGACGGCAGCGTCGCATTGTGGCAAAATCATGTCTTTAAAGAAGAATGAAAACGCTTGCAACCCTTTGAACTTTTCGTTGGCCTACGCTACACCCGCGCGAAACGACGCAACCATTTCATTTCCTTCATCTCGCTGATTTCCATGCTGGGCATCGCGCTCGGCGTCGCGGCCTTGATCACGGTGCTGTCGGTGATGAACGGCTTCCAAAAAGAACTGCGCTCGCGCATTCTCGGCGTCGCCTCCCATGTGCAAATCAGCGGTGTCGACAATACGCTGACCGGCTGGCCGAAGATCGCCGCCGACGCCAAGCTGCAAAAAAACGTCGTCGCCGCTGCGCCCTATGTCATGGCGCAAGCGATGTTGGCGTTCGATAGCAATGTCGGCGGCGCCATTATTCGCGGTATCGAGCCGCAACTGGAAGACCAAGTCGCTGACATCGGCGCGCACATGAAAAACGGCAAGCTAACGGATTTGAAGGCCGGTGAATTCGGCATCATCCTCGGCGCTGAGCTGGCGCGCAGTTTGCATGCGTTTCCCGGCGATAAAGTGGTGCTCATCTCGCCGCAAGGCCAGGTGACGCCGGCCGGGATCGTGCCGCGATTAAAGCAATTCAAAGTCGTCGGACTATTCGAAGTCGGCATGTTCGAATACGACAACGGTCTGGCGCTGATTCATTTGGCCGACGCGCAAAAACTTTATCGCATGGACGATAAAGTCTCCGGCGTGCGGCTGAAGCTCGATGATCTTTTTCTGGCGCCCAAGGTAGCGCGCGACTTGACGACTATGATTTCCGCCGATGCCTACATTTCCGACTGGACGCGCTCCCACGCGAATTTTTTCCGCGCCGTGCAGATCGAGAAAACGGTGATGTTCGTCATTCTCTTACTCATCGTCGCGGTGGCGGCGTTCAACATCGTCTCGACTTTGGTCATGGTGGTGACGGATAAACAATCGGACATTGCCATCCTGCGCACCCTGGGCGCGTCGCCGAAAAGCATCATGCAAATCTTCATGGTGCAAGGCTCGCTGATCGGGATTTTCGGCACGCTGATCGGTGTGCTCGTGGGCGTCCTCCTGGCAAAAAACATTGATGTCGTCGTGCCTGCAATTGAGAAAGCATTTGGCGTTGCGTTTCTCGATAAGAGCGTGTATTACATCAGCGAATTGCCGTCGGAGCTTATCTGGCGCGATGTTGGCATGATTGCTTTAGTGTCGTTCGTGTTGACCTTGTTGGCGACGATTTATCCGAGTTGGGCGGCATCGCGCATCAAACCGGCGGACGCATTGCGCTATGAATAACAATAACTTGGTGCTCGCGTGTCGTGACTTGCACAAAACCTATCTGCAAGGGAAAGTCGAGGTGCCGGTGCTGTTTGGCATTAACCTTGATGTTCTCGCGGGTGAGACACTCGCCATCATCGGCGCGTCCGGCTCCGGCAAAAGCACGCTGCTGCACTTGCTCGGTGGACTGGATGACATCACCCAGGGAAGCGTGACGTTACAGGGTCAAGACATCAGTCAACTATCGCAGGCTACGCTCGGCGCGCTGCGCAATGCCGCGCTTGGATTTGTTTATCAATTTCATCATTTGTTGCCGGAATTCACCGCGCTGGAAAACGTCGCGATGCCGTTGTTGATTCGACGTCAGAATCGTGACAAGGCCTACGAACAAGCGCGATTGATTTTGAACGATGTGGGCCTGACTCATCGCCTCAACCACACGCCGGCGGAGTTATCCGGCGGCGAACGTCAGCGCACTGCCGTCGCGCGCGCGTTGGTCACTAAACCCGCCTGCGTCTTGGCGGACGAGCCGACCGGCAATCTTGATCGGCACACGGCGCAAGGCGTGTTCGATCTCATGTTATCGTTGAATCACAAGTACCAAACCAGTCTTATTATCGTCACCCACGATCCCGATTTAGCCGCGAAAACGGGGCGTATTTTGCATCTCGTCGATGGCCGCTTGAGCGGCGCATAATCGCCTTGGAATGCTGCCGTGCGCCTTGCCATTGTTTCGTTTGCGCTCGGCATTTGGTTGCTTCAGTCTCAGGAGGCATTGCCAGGAGCCGCATGGCCCGAGCCCTGGATACTGGCTATTGGGCCGTTCGTTGTTGCGCTTGCGTTAGCCGGTAAGCTTGCCGCGTCCCAGCGGTTAGTTGTTCGACATTTACTTACTGTTTGCATCGCCGTTGCCGCTGGTTTTACCTGGGCCGCATTTCTTGCCCATCAGCGCCTAGCGGATTCGCTGCCGAGGGAATGGGAAAGCAAAGATATTGAAATTATCGGCGTCGTTGCGAGTATGCCGACCTTTGGCGACCAGGGCGTTCGTTTTCGTTTTGATGTCGAGGAAATTTTAACGCCGCAGGCAAAGGTTCCGCGTCACCTCAGCTTGAGTTGGTATTTCCGGAACGATGCCATGCGTGAATCTCCGGTGCATGCCGGTGAGCGTTGGCGCTGGAGCGTTCGTCTTAAACGTCCCCATGGCAACGCCAATCCGCACGGCTTCGATTTCGAGGCATGGTTGTTGGAGCAGAATATTCGCGCGACCGGTTATGTGCGCGAAAAATCGCAACGCGAACGTCTCATTTCAACCAATTTTTCGCTGCGTTATGGCATCGAAAGTTTGCGGGAATCGATTCGGTCGCACATGCAATCCGTATTGCAACATCAGCGCTATGGCCCGGTCTTGATCGCGCTTGCCATCGGCGATCAGAGCGCCATTCAGCAATCCGATTGGGATTTGTTCTGGCAAACCGGCATCGGGCATCTCATCAGTATTTCTGGATTGCATGTAACAATGATCGCCGGTTTGGTGTTTGCGGCCGCTTATTTTTTCTGGCGCCGATCGACGCAACTGACGTTGTGGTGGCCGGCGCGTAAGGCGGCGACGATTGCCGGCATAGGCGCGGCGCTGGGTTATTCAACGCTCGCCGGGCTATCGATTCCGACGCAGCGAACCTTGCTGATGGTCGCCGTATTCGGGATCGCCCTGCTGCGCGATCGAATCGCCGGACCATCGCAAGTATTGTGCGTGGCGTTGCTCGTGGTCTTGCTGTTCGATCCGTGGGCGGTGAACGCGGCAGGGTTTTGGTTATCGTTCGGCGCCGTCGCGTTCATATTTTTTGTCACGACCGGGCGCAGTCGAGTGGCGATGGCGGGTCTGGATCCGACGCTGGGTCACCGCCTCGCCAACGCCGGTCGTATTCAATGGGCCGTCTCGCTCGGCCTCATGCCTTTGCTGCTCGGCCTGTTTCAACAAGTCTCGATCATTTCGCCGCTCGCGAACGCACTGGCGATTCCTTTAATCAGTTTCATCGTCGTGCCATTGACGTTAATGGGATTGCTACCCGGTTGTGAGGCATTGCTCCAAGGGGCGCACCACGCCTTGGCCCTGGGCATGCATGGCCTGGAAGCCGCACGGGATGTGCCGTTCGGGCAATGGGCCGGCGCGGCGCCGCAACCGTGGGCGATTGTCGTCGGCATTATCGGCGCATGTTGGTTGCTGCTGCCGAAGGGATTTCCGGCGCGCTGGCTCGGCATGGTCGGTCTCTTGCCGCTTTTCGCGCTGTCCGCACCCAGGCCCAACAGCGCTGAATTTTGGGTGACGACTTTGGATGTCGGCCAAGGGCTGGCGGTGGTCGTGCAAACCGCGCATCACACTTTGCTTTACGACGCCGGGCCGCGTTTCAACAGCGAAGCCGACAGCGGCAATCGCGTCGTCGTGCCTTATCTGCGCGCGGCCGGCGTGCAGCGCTTGGACGGCATGATCATCAGCCACGAAGACAGCGATCACAGCGGCGGCGCGTTATCCGTCATGCGCGGCATGCCGATCGATTGGATTGCCGCGAGCTTGCCGCCGCAGCATCCGATTGTGCTGGGCGCAAAGCGCTTTATTCCTTGCAACACCGGGCAGAGTTGGCAGTGGGACGGCGTGCGTTTTGACATGCTCCACCCCGGCCCATGGATCGACGTGGCGCAGGCCAGCGACAACGATCGCAGCTGTGTGCTGAAGATCAGTTCCGGCGGCGCGAGCATGTTGTTGCCTGCCGACATTGAGCGAGCGAGCGAACTTGAGTTAACACGAACCCATAGTGCGGCGCTGGCTTCGAGCGTGCTGTTAGCGCCGCACCATGGCAGCAAGACGTCTTCGAGCAACGAATTTTTACGAGCCGTGCATCCGCAAATC
>JANNMV010000102.1:0-1666 GCA_031398205.1 Pseudomonadota bacterium
ACGAGCATCACGAAATACGAAATCCCTGATAGAGATTCATATTATCCATAAGAATTAAAGGACGCGCCATGAAAACTATGATCGTGATGATGATTTACTACGCTGTCGCCAAAGACGCGGGAACGCAAGCCGTGGTGCAGGGATTTGAAAGCATGGACGCGTGCTTCAGGGCGCGCGAGACGGTGAGTCAAGACTATCTGCGCGCCATTTCGTATTTTGGCTACAGCAGCGGCATGGTGAATCCGCCTTATATTTCGTGCCTGAGCTTGCCAGCCGCCGTGGCGCCGAAAGCGCAATAATGTATCCGCTGTCGTTCCCGCGAAGGCGGGAACCCATCGGGCGCGGGTAGTTGCGAGTTCGAAGGATCACGCAAACTCGCCGGTTCAAGTTACTACAATAGCCCCATGGATCCCCGCCTTCGCGGGGATGGCAGCCTGCAACTAAGCGATCGCGTCGTAGGCCGGTAGCGTCAAGAATTCCACGAAGTCGTCGCTGGTCGTGAGGGTGTCGAACATCTTCGCGGCGTCGTCGTATTTGCCGCCGTTCCAACCCTTTTCGCCGAGCGAGGTTTTGATCTTCGCCAACTCCTCCGGCAGCCATTGGCGGAACAATTCTTTCGTGACTTTGCGGCCGTCATCGAGCACGCCACGCGGGCTGCGGATCCACTGCCACAACTGCGCGCGGGAAATTTCCGCTGTCGCCGCGTCTTCCATCAGATTAAAAATCGGCACGCAGCCGGTGCCGCCGAGCCAAGCGCCGAGATACTGCAAACCGATGCTGATGTTTTGGCGTAAACCATTTTCGGTAATCGGCGCCTCCGGTTTGAAATCGATCAGGTCTTTTGCCGAGACATTGATGTCCGGGCGCTGGCGATGGATCTGGTTCGGCGTTGGCATATTTTTGTCGAAAATTTCCTTCGCGACCGACACCAGGGCAGGGTGGGCGACCCAGGTTCCGTCGTAGCCATCGGTGGACTCGCGCTCCTTGTCGGCGCGCACTTTCGCCATCGCCGCGTCGTTCGCGGCCGCATCGTTCTTGATTGGAATTTGCGCCGCCATGCCACCCATGGCAGGGGCGTTGCGGCGATGACAGGTCTTCACCAACAGCAATGCATAGGAACGCATGAACGGACTGGTCATCGTGACGTGGTTACGGTCGGCCAGCACGATATTTTTGTCGGAGCGAAATTTCTTGATGCAACTGAAAAGGTAATCCCAGCGACCACAGTTCAGTCCCGCCGAATGCTGGCGCAGTTCATACAGAATCTCGTCCATCTCGAATGCGGCGAGGATCGTCTCGATCAGCACCGTCGCCTTGATTGTGCCTTGAGGTACGCCAAGCTCCTGTTGCGCCGTGACAAAATATCGTTCCACAAACGCGCTTCCAGATGGCTTTCTATTTTCGGCAAATAGAAATACGGACCTGTGCCTTTCGCGATCAGCGCCTTCACGTTATGGAAGAAATACATGCCGAAATCGAACATCGATCCGGACACGGGCTTGCCGTCGACCACCATGTGTTTTTCAGGGAGATGCCAGCCGCGCGGGCGCACCAACAGCACGGCGGTTTTCTCGTTCAGTCGATATGACTTTCCTTCCGGCGCGGCAAAGGAAATCGTGCCGCGAATCGCGTCGCGCAAATTGATATGGCCTTCGATCAAATTGGC
>JANNMV010000128.1:0-5103 GCA_031398205.1 Pseudomonadota bacterium
GCAGCACTTCAAACAAAAAGTGGACGCCGGCGCCAACGCCTCGATCACGCAGTATTTTTTCAACGCCGACGCCTACTTTAATTTCGTCGATGAATGCCAAGCGATGAACATCGCGATTCCCATCGTGCCGGGCATTATGCCGATCAATAATTTCAGCCAACTGGCGCGCTTTTCCGATGCCTGCGGCGCGGAGATTCCGCGTTGGCTGCGCCTCAAGATGCAAAGCTATGGCGATGACACAGCGTCGATTCGTGCGTTTGGTTTGGATGTAATTTGCGCGTTGTGCGATCGATTGTTGTCGCAGGGTGTGCCAGGTTTACATTTCTACACCCTTAATCAAGCTGGCGCCACTAGCACGATTTGGCAGCGGCTCGGGCTTCAATAGACCGTACCACGACCGGGTAGCCCTGGCCTTAAGCCACCCCGTAGGCTAGCCGCTGGCCTAGCGCCAGGCATATGCCGCCTGCCTCGTGGCAATGCATCCCTGTAGAAGCAATATCCAAAGGCATCTACAGGCCGTTCTACTGGATTTCTGGTGACTCCGAGGGCGCCGAAATTTCTTCATCCAATTTCAGTTCCTGAATTTTTCGCGTCAAGGTATTGCGTCCCCAGCCCAACAACGTCGCCGCCTCGATACGCCGCCCGCCCGTGTGTTGCAACGCGCGCGTAATCAGCACTCGCTCGAAATCGCGAATCAACTCGTCGAGAATGCCGTGTTTGCCCAGCGCCAATTGATAGCCGACTTCGCGATCGAGTAGTTCGCGCCAATTGCCCTCGCCGAGCGCGGCTTTGGTTTCGCGCACTTCCGGCGGCAGGTCGTTGATATCGACGCTTTGTCCCGGCGCCATGACCGTCAGCCAGTGCGCGATGTTTTCCAATTGGCGCACGTTGCCGGGAAAATCCAATGCCGAGAGAAATTTGACGGCATCGTCCGTGAGGCGTTTAGGGTCGACGTTGAGCGCGCGCGCACTGGTCTGCAAAAAATGTTTGATGAGTAGCGCGATGTCTTCGCGCCGTTCGCGCAGCGACGGCAGGCGCAGGCGAATGACATTGAGCCGATGATAGAGATCTTCGCGGAACAAACCCTGCTTAACGCGTTGCTCCATGTCCTGGTGGGTCGCGGCGATGATGCGCACATTCGCGGTCAGCGGTTGATGGCCGCCGACACGATAGAACTGGCCATCGGCCAAGACGCGCAATAATCGCGTCTGCAAATCCGCTGGCATGTCGCCGATTTCGTCGAGAAACAAGGTGCCGCCTTCGGCTTGTTCAAAACGGCCGCGGCGCATGGTTTGTGCGCCGGTGAAGGCGCCGCGTTCGTGACCGAATAATTCCGATTCCAATAACTCTTTCGGAATCGCCGCGGTGTTGATTGCGATGAACGCCTTGCCGGCGCGCAAGCTATGGCGATGTAGCGCACGGGCAACCAATTCCTTGCCGGTGCCCGATTCGCCGGTGATGAGTACCGTGGTCTGCGAATGCGATAGGCGGCCGATGGCGCGAAACACTTCCTGCATCGCCGGGGCGCGCCCGAGTATTTCCGGCACCTCGGTGGTCAATTCGACTTCCTCGCTGCGGCGCATGCTTTCGTCTAGCGCGCGGCGCACTAAATCGATCGCGTGATCGACATCGAACGGCTTCGGCAGATACTCGTAGGCACCGCCTTGGAACGCAGCCACCGCGCTTTCCAGATCGGAATAAGCGGTCATGATAATGACTGGCAAATCCGGATAGCGCGCCTTCAGTTCCTTCAACAAGTCCAGGCCCGAGCCGCCGGGCATGCGGATATCGCTGACGACCACTTGCGGTGGATCGTGATCTAGGGCGGCGAGGGCGGCGCTGGTGGTCGCGAACGATTTGAAGGCGAGGCCTTCGCGCGTGAGGGCTTTCTCGAACACCCAGCGGATGGAGCGGTCGTCGTCAATGATCCAAATGGGTTTCATGGTGTGTGCTTTGTTGCGCTTGGGTGGGATATTCGCTACTGATGATCGGTAACAGCAGGCTAAAGCGTGTGTGTCCGGGTTCGCTGTCGAATTCGATCATGCCGCAATGTTGGTGGACAAAATTCTGCGCCAACATCAGCCCGAGGCCCGTGCCGCCTTCGCGGCCGGATACCAAGGGAAAAAAGATTCGGTCTTTCAATTCGGCTGGAATGCCCGGGCCGTTGTCGATGATTTCAATATTCAGCGCCAGACGAAAACGCCGTTTCGCAATCGTCATTTGGCGCGCAATGCGTGTGCGTAGTTGGATCAAGCCCACGCCGTTGAGCGCTTGGGCGGCGTTGCGAACGACGTTCAAAACCGATTGAATCAATTGCTCGCGGTCGCCGCTCAGATCCGGCAAACTTAAGTCGTAATCGCGCTCGATTTGAACGCCGTTTGGAAACTCGGCCAGAATCAAACTGCGTACGCGCTCCAACACCTCGTGGATACTGACTTCGCCCAGTATGAACAAGCGCGGCGGCGCAACCAGCCGATCCATCAACGCCTGCAACCGATCGCTTTCCTTGACGATTACTTGGGTGTACTCGTGCAATTCCTTGCGATCCAGCTCGCGCTCCAACAACTGCGCTGCGCCTTTGATACCTCCAAGTGGATTGCGAATCTCGTGCGCCAGATTACGAATCAACTGGCGATTCAATTGTTGATCATGAATGACGCGCTCTTCCCGGGCGATTTTGAGCGACTGGCTCAGTGGGCGAAATTCCAACAGCAAAGCCGCGGCATCGAAATCCACTGGTGTAATCGTGCAACTTAACTGCAAGCTTGGATGATGGCCGCCGCCGATATGCACTTCGTGTTCCAGAAAGCCGGATTGCACGTCCAGTGCGTGGCGCGCCGTCACCGCCAAGGCTTCGGCGCCGAACAGGGCTTGCTGGATGGGCAAATGAGCGACGTGATTACGGGAGATTTCGAACAATTGCTCGGCGGTCGGGTTCAGATAGAGAATAGCCAGATTGCAGTCAAGCAGAATCACGGCGCTGGATAAAAACTCAAGTCCACCGAACGTGCTCGAGACCATCAAGACAGGGCGTTTAGTATCATGCAAATGCTATTCTACTTAGCAATAACCACGCCAGATAAAAAGGTTGAGAAATAATCAGTGGGTCCCGACTGCAAACGCCGGGCGAACCGCGCGTAGCCGCTATTTCATGCCCGCGATTTCTTTCTTCAGCGCTTCGACGTTCCTCTCGTGCAGAGAAACGGTTTCCTTGAGCACCTGTAAGCGCGCGACATACTTTTGATGATTCTTGTCGGTCGCGACAATTTTTACCGACTCGCCCTCGGCGAGCGCTTTGCGCGCCGTATCCAGCGAATTTACTTCGGCTTGCAATTCATCGTCCAAAATTTGCCTACGCGACTGATCGCGCTTGCGTTGCGTTTGGCTGTCGACTTTGGGGAAATTGATCGGCGCGCTGGGTTTCACCTTCACCACCGGAGCAGAGGGTAGCCTGACATCGCCTGGTGCACCCGGCGCGGTAGGGGTGGGGGGAATCATGACATTGATCTTTTCCACGCCCTTGCGTGGCAACTGCGACGGAATATTCGTATACGTCACGCCACCGCCATCGTCCAGGTAACGATAAATAGTCTCTGCCCGCAAGGAACTTGCAAGCAACAGCGCGATGGCAAAGGGCAGGACACGATTCATCAGATTTATCTCAAAGAATGCCCGGTAAGTCTATGTCATTTCATATTATTTTACAAATGAAAAAGGCAAACCCGAAGGCTTGCCTTAGTATAACGCAATCGCTTGGGGCGGCGATTACAGGCTGTAATACATATCGAACTCAACCGGATGCGTGGTCATGCGGAAGCGCGTGACTTCCTCCATCTTCAGCTCGATGTAAGCATCGAGCATGTCGTTGGAGAACACACCGCCACGGGTGAGAAACTCGCGGTCTTTGTCCAAATGCTCCAGCGCCATGTCCAGCGACGAGCACACGTTCGGGACCTTCTTGGCTTCTTCCGGCGGCAAGTCGTACAGGTTCTTGTCGATCGGATCGCCGGGGTGAATCTTATTCTGAATGCCGTCCAGGCCCGCCATCATCATGGCGGAGAAGGCCAAGTACGGATTCGCCGTCGGGTCCGGAAAACGTACTTCGATGCGCCGTGCTTTAGCACTTTGCACGAATGGAATGCGGATCGAGGCGGAGCGATTGCGCGCGGAATAGGCCAAGTTGATCGGCGCTTCGAAACCGGGCACCAAGCGCTTGTAGGAGTTGGTGCCGGGGTTGGTGATCGCGTTCAGCGCCTTGGCGTGCTTGATAATGCCGCCGATGTAATACAGGGCCGTTTCCGACAGGCCCGCGTAGCCATTCCCGGCGAACAGGTTGTTTCCTTCTTTCCAAATTGATTGGTGCACGTGCATGCCGGAACCGTTGTCGCCGACGATGGGCTTAGGCATGAACGTTGCGGTGTGGCCGTAGGAATGGGCGACATTGTGAATCACATATTTCATGATCTGCAACCAGTCCGCACGCTTCACCAGCTTCTCGTACTTGGTGCCGATTTCGCACTGTCCCGGTGCGGCGACTTCGTGGTGATGGACTTCGACTTCGACACCCATTTGCTCTAGCGCGATACACATTGCCGAGCGCATATCTTGGAATGAATCAACCGGCGGCACGGGGAAATAGCCGCCTTAGACCGGCGGGCGATGTCCCATGTTGCCGCCATCGAGATCCAAGCCGCTGGACCACGGCGCCTCTTCCGAATTGATCTTGACGAAGCAACCGGACATGCCTACATTCCAAGTCACGGAATCGAAAATGAAAAATTCAGGTTCAGGACCGAAGTAGGCGGTGTCGCCAATGCCGGAAGATTTGAGATAAGCCTCGGCACGCTTAGCCAGGGAGCGCGGATCGCGATCGTAGCCCTTGCCATCAGACGGCTCGACCACGTCGCAGGTGATATTCATGGTCGCCTCGTCGCGAAACGGATCCATCACCGCCGTATCGGGATCGGGCATCAGCAACATGTCGGAGGCTTGAATACCTTTCCAACCGGCGATCGAAGAGCCATCGAAGGCATGGCCTTCGGTGAATTTCTCATTGTTAAACGCTTTCGCCGGAACAGTTACATGCTGCTCCTTGCCGCGCGT
>JANNMV010000133.1:0-4345 GCA_031398205.1 Pseudomonadota bacterium
ACGCGTTACCTTGCGCCGATGACTACTCAACCTTCCATGAACGCCAAAATCGAACTCACGCCCAAGGACAAGCTGCGCGTCGGCATTAATCACAGCAATTTCCTGCTATCGACGCGCGATCCGGTGAGCGGCGCCTACAGCGGCATAGTGATCGATCTTGCAACGGAGCTCGCGCGCCGGCTTGATGTTGCTTTCGAGGTGGTTGGGTTCAAAAATCCCGGACTCATGGCCGATGCCGCGCAGAGCGACACGTGGGATGTCGCGTTTATGGGTAGCGAGCCGGCACGCGCCAACGTAATTGCATTTTCGTCGGCCTACCTGGAGATCGACGCCGGCTATCTGGTACCGCCCGGGTCACCGATCCAAAATATTAACGAGGTGGATCGGGAAGGCGTTCGCATCGCACTCATGGACAAGAGCGCGTACGACTTATATTTGAGCCGGCACATCAAGCACGCAACCTTGATTCGCACACCCAGCATCGATGCCTCATTCGAGGATTTCGCTCGAGACAAACTTGAAGTACTCGCCGGCCTCAAGCCGCGTCTCATAACCGATGCATCAAATTACCCGGGAGCGCGTATCCTCGATGGGCGCTTCACGGCCATTCAGCAGTCGATCGGCACGCCCAAGGGCCGTGATGCGGGCGCGAAATTCTTGCTGGAGTTTGTCGAAGAAATAAAAGTAAGCGGCATGGTCGAAGCCCTCATCGCGAAACACAACGTTCGCGGTGTATCCGTTGCCGGCGCGCCCAAGCCTTCTAACTGAAAAGCGCACGCTACACTTTCTCGAAGTCGATGCGCTCGTCTACAGGAAGCCCCTGCAGAGAGCGCCGCAGGCAGTCAAGCGCTATTTCCACCGCACCTAGTCGCGCCCGCCGTAAAGAAGAATCGCGCTTTGTTAATATCGAGCTCAAAACCGCACGCGGTGCCGATCGGATTGTCGAGCATCTCCGCTCCGGCCGGTAACATGGCCTGTTTGCGGTTGCTCGCAGGTTTTGCGCGGGCGCGGCGACTGAAGAAATTCGCCATCTTGTCGAACCATTCCTGACGAAACTCGAGTTCAACGCCGGCCGCCTTAGCCGCGATCTCTTGGGAAAGATCGTCAATGGTGGGCCCAAGCCCGCCATTGACGATGACGACGTCAACCCGTCGGCTGGCAAGCTCGAAAGCTTCCAACAGCGTTGTTCGATCGTCGCCGATGGAAGTCCCCCAACGCACCTCGAGGCCAACGGCGCCGAGGCGTTGGCTGATGTGGCTGAAATTGGAATTGATCGTGGCGCCGGTTAGAACCTCGTCACCGGTACAGATGATTTCTATTTTCACAATTCCGCGAGGCTAACATGGTGGTCCGCTCGCCGCATCCGCTCAAAGATGAGCGCTCAGATGTCTCGCTTAATGATGTTCCCGATTGGCTGCTATATACTTGATCGGGTCGCACACCTTTATCGGTACTTACCCGCCTTCGCAGAGACAACTATGACCACAATACTAGGAGAGGAACCCTTTCGCTACGCGGTAAACGCCAACTGGGGAAAGCTGCCCGACGGCTGGGAGTTGAATGACGTCGCCGCTGTGGCGGTAGATATGCAGGACAGGGTCTATGTCTTCAATCGCGGTGCGCATCCGATGATCGTGTTCGACCGCGAAGGTAATTTCCTGCGTTCCTGGGGCGAGGGGCTGTTTAACCGAGCCCATGGCCTGCACATGGGCCCTGACGAAAGTCTGTATTGTACCGACGATGGTGACCACAGTGTCCGTAAATGTACACTCGAGGGCAAGGTATTACTGACCATCGGCATTCCGCAGAAACCGGCGCCGTATATGAGCGGAGAGCCATTTCACCGCTGCACCCACACCGCGCTCTCGCCGCACGGTGATATCTATGTGTCCGATGGCTACGGCAACGCACGTGTACACAAGTATTCAGCGGACGGCAAGTTGATCAAGTCATGGGGAGAACCGGGCTGCGATCCGGGTCAATTCAACATCGTGCACAACATTTGTTGCGATGCCGACGGCTGGGTGTATGTGGCCGATCGCGAGAACCATCGTGTGCAAGTGTTCAATGGCGAGGGCAAATACGAAACGCAATGGAATAACCTGCATCGCCCTTGCGGGCTGTGTGCCGATGGCGGTCGCCAACCACAGTTTTATGTGGGTGAAATTGGGCCAACGATGCCCGTTAATCGCGATGTGCCCAATCTCGGCCCGCGCATCAGCATATTGAGCCACGAAGGCAAGCTCGTCGGACGCCTGGGCGACATTCGTGCTGGCACGGGCCTGAATCAGTTCATTGCGCCGCACGGCCTTGCGCTTGACTCGCGCGGCGATCTATACGTCGGCGAAGTCTCCTCCACCGCATGGCCCCAGGTCTATCCAAACACGCCGACGCCGGCGGGTCTGCGCAGTCTGTGCAAACTCGAAAAGGTCGGCTGACGATTCACTCAGCCGAGTCGCACCGCTTACACCGCTTAAACAATAGAATCAGGAGAGATCGATCATGAAAGAAATTTGTCGAGGCCTTAAGTTTCCGGAAGGGCCGATTGCGATGGTCGACGGTTCGGTGATTCTGGTCGAGATTGAGCGCGGCACACTTAGCCGGGTGAGCCCGAATGGCCAAATCAGCGTCATCGCCGAATGCGGCGGCGGGCCGAATGGCACGGCAATGGGCCCTGACGGTCGCATCTATGTGTGCAACAACGGTGGATTTGAATGGATCCAGCAAGGCCCTTTCCGACGCGCCGGTGATGGGCTCGCGTCCGGTTACGTCGGTGGAAGCATCCAGGCAGTCGACATCGCTTCCGGGAAAGTCGATACCCTATACACCGAGTGCAACGGGGTACCGTTGAAAGGGCCGAATGATTTGATATTTGATGCCCATGGTGGATTTTATTTCACCGATCTCGGAAAACGCCGTGGGCGCACGATGGACCGAGGGGCGGTTTACTATGCTCAGCCGGACGGTAGCGCCATCGTCGAGATCGTTCATCCAATCGATGCGCCGAATGGCATCGGCCTTTCAGCCGACGAGAAGACGCTCTATGTCACAGAGACAAGTGCTGCAAGAGTGTGGGCCTTTGATATCGAGCGTCCAGGTAAACTCGCGCCGGGCCCGCACCTGTTCTGGCCGGGCCGCCTCCTTTACAAATTTAGCGGCTACGAACGCCTGGATTCGCTGGCCGTTGATTCCGAGGGCAACGTGGTCGTCGCCACGCTCGGCACCGGCTGCGTAACGGCGATCGCACCGGACGGGACAGTGCGTGCAAAAATACCGACCCCGGAATTCGATCTTATGGTTACGAACATCTGCTTCGGCGGGCCGGATTTGCGAACGGCGTATATCACCTCGTCCGGACTGGGGCGATTATATGAAATGCAATGGCATTGTCCCGGCTTGCCGCTTAATTTCCTTCCGCATCCCGACCATCAAAAACGGGGTACCTGAGATATTTCGGCACCCCAGGATCGTCGCATAGAGGCTGTTCTGAAAGGTCTATTTTTTCTTTTCGCTATTTCGGCGACGTTTTTACACGGCTTCGGTCGACTGCGCGGTGCGTCATTGCTCGAAAGTACGATGTTGGTGTAAATTTTTGTGCCTCTTAACAGTACAAATATATTACGAAATTATCTGATCACCTGCACCGGGCAGCACCATTAACGGCAATAGGTCGTTGTATTTATCCCCCGGCAATAGCGCCGACGATCAGGAGCGGTTCTTTGCCGTCGCGTACGGCCTCGGGCAACGGCGCATCCGGGAGGTCATGGGACACATCGTTCCCGCACGCAAAGAATCGCACCAGGGGTCTGCGCTGCTGTGTGACTTGATCGCGAATCGTTCCGCGCAGCGCGGAGTAGAGGGCTTCGAGCGCATTGAGCACCGAAGTCCGCGTTATCGAACCTTGAACGTCGAGTTGTACCTCGCCGCTAGTGCGCGCGAGTACGCCCAGGTGCGACGGTAGTACGACTCTTATCACGGCAACGTTTGCACTTCGACGGACAGCACGCCCGGCAGATCGCGGACGATGGTCGCCCAGTGGTCTCCCGAGTCCGCTGATGCGTACACTTGGCCACCGCTGGTGCCGAAATAAATTCCGCAAGGGTCGAGCGAATCGACCGCCATCGCGTCGCGCAATACATTCACGTAACAATCACTTTGTGGCAGGCCGTTGGTCAGAGCCTGCCATTCGTTACCGCCGGTTTTGCTGCGATAGACGCGCAGCTTGCCGTCGGGGGGATAGTGCTCCGAATCGCTCTTGATCGGTACGACGTAAATCGTGTCGGGATCGTGTGCATGCACCTCGATCGGAAAGCCAAAGTCGCTTGGCAAATTGCCGCTGACTTCA
>JANNMV010000431.1:0-9424 GCA_031398205.1 Pseudomonadota bacterium
ATGGAGCCGAAGCACGCCATGAGCCGATCGGCAATGTCCCGAGCGGGCGCGAGTTTATGTTCTTCTCCCTCCGGCAATACGGAGCCTAGTGCGGAACAGGCGGTGCGCAACACGTCCATCGGATGGCTATTGGCCGGAATGCATTCGAGAATATCCATGACATTGGCAGGAATGCCGCGCATTGCCTTAAGTTTGGTCTTGTAGGCTTTTAATTCGGTTAGCGTCGGGAGCTTGCCGTGCACCAGCAAATGGGCGATTTCTTCGAATTCGCACTTGTCTGCGATGTCGAGAATGTCGTAGCCGCGATAATGCAAATCGTTGCCGCTGCGGCCGACGGTGCACAGCGCCGTGTTGCCTGCGGTGACGCCCGAAAGCGCGACAGATTTTTTCGGCTTGATGATCGGTGTTGCTTCAGTTGTGCTCATGGTTCTCCCATTTTATTGCGGGGCGGGGATTCCACCCAATTTGGATGAACGGTGCACGGTGCGCACCCTACAGTTTATTTTTGTTTTGCGAACAACCCGTCTAATTTTTGTTCGTATGCGTGGTAGCCGAGATAGTCATAAAGTTCGGCGCGGGTTTGCATGATGTCGATGACATTTTTTTGCGTACCCTCGGCGCGAATCGATTGATAGACTTTAAGCGCCGCTGCGTTCATCGCGCGATAGGCGGAACAGCAATGCAACACCATATCCACATCGACACTCGCCAACTCCTCGCGGGTGTAAAGCGGCGTGTGGCCGAATTCCGTGATGTTGGCGAGAATCGGTACTTTGACCGCTTGTTTAAACTGCTTGTACATCGCAAGTTCAGTCATCGCCTCGGGGAAAATCATGTCGGCGCCGGCTTCTACATAGGCGCAGGCTCTATCCATAGCGGCGTTAATGCCTTCCACCGCTAGGGCGTCCGTCCGCGCCATGATGACGAAGTCAGGATCGGTTCGCGCATCAACCGCAGCTTTGACTCGATCGATCATTTCTTCCTTGCTCACCACTTCCTTTCCCGGGCGATGGCCGCAGCGCTTGGCGCCCACCTGGTCTTCCATGTGCACGGCAGCAACACCGGCTTTGATAAAAGTGCGAATGGTGCGCGCAATATTGAAGGCGCCGCCCCAGCCAGTGTCAATATCAACCAATAGCGGGAGCGTAGTCACGTCAGTAATCCGTCGGGCGTCGGTGAGGACGTCTTCCATGGTACTGATGCCCAAATCCGGCATACCGAGGGAATTGGCGGCTACGCCGCCACCGGAAATATACAACGCTTTGAATCCCGTGGCCTCGGCCATACGGGCCGAATAAGCATTAATCGCGCCAATGACCTGCAAGGGCTTTTCGGCGACAAGGGCGGCGCGGAATTTAGCGCCGGCAGACAGGTTGGAGGGTGCAGTCACGGTTATCTAGTCTATACGGTGTAGTGGAACGGAAAACCGTTGCCGATGGGGCCACGCGATCCAGAATTTTGCAAACGAAAAATGTTAACTTTGTTGCGCCGCACTGTCAATGAAAAAACCTATCTTATATAAGATATTAAACATTGGACGCGCGGGGCGGCGACATGATAAATTTAGGTTCTATGATGCACTTGCAAACTTCGCCAAGCTTTCGCCCCCTGTACGAGCAAATCAAGATACTGCTGACGCAAAGCCTGATCGCGGGCGAATGGCGTCCGGGTGAATCGATTCCGAGTGAAATTGAACTAGCCGGCCGCTTTCAAGTCAGTCAGGGGACGGTTCGCAAGGCCATTGACGAACTGGCGGCCGACAATATTTTGGTTCGTCGGCAGGGCAAAGGTACATTTGTTGCGACCCATGCCGAGCCGCAAGTGCGGCATCGATTTTTGCGTGTGATTGCCGATGGTGGCGAGCGCGAGCCGGTGGAAAGTCGCCTGATCGAATGTAGGCGCGGCAAGGCCCCTGTGTTAGTTGGCAAAGCATTGGGTTTAAAGGCCGGATCGGCGACGGTTTGTGTTAAGCGCTTGCTGATTTTTTCGGGGCGGCCGATTATTTTCGATGAGATCATATTGCCCGAGTCGATGTTCAAGGGGCTTAATGCCGAGAAAATTAGCGCCTATAAGAGTTCCTACTATAACTTATACGAGAGCCAATATGGCGTGCGAATGATTCGTGCCGACGAGCGGTTGAAGGCGGTATTCGCCGATCCCGAAATCACCGAATTGTTGCAAGTCAATGCCGGCGCGCCGTTGCTTCGCGTCGATCGAATCGCTTACACCTATGATGATCGCCCGGTAGAATGGCGGCGCGGTTACTGCAATACCGATAAGCATTGTTACGTAAACGAACTCACCTAATAAATAACCCGTATTTACCATGGCGCTCGTGAATCCTGCAAAGAATCGTCCCAAGCATTTGGATTTGACCAAAATACGCTTGCCACTTCCCGGTATCGTATCCATTCTGCATCGCATCAGCGGTTTGGCCTTATTTTTGATCGGTATTCCTTTTTTGTTGTCAGTGTTGAATTGCAGTCTGGCGAGTCAAGACGGGTTCAACGACTGGCGGGATTCGTTCAATCATCCGTTGGTCAAGCTCATCGTCATTGGATTTTTGTGGGCCTACTTGCATCACTTTTTCGCAGGCTTGCGGTTCTTGGCCTTGGATTTACACAAAGGCATCTCGCTCCCCGCCGCGCGCGCAAGCAGTAAGTTGGTATTGATTGTGAGTCTGGCATTGACGCTGATTCTCGGCGTGTGGCTATGGTAAAGCGCGTCGTTGTCGGTGCCCATTACGGGCTGAAGGATTGGCTGGCGCAGCGCGTGACGGCCGTCGTGATGGTCGTTTATACAATCATTTTTCTCGGCGCGTTGGTGACGCATTCGCCGATGGGATTTGCCGAATGGAAAGTATTGTTTACGCACGGCGCAATGCGCGTCCTTACTCTACTATTTTTCCTGTCGTTGTTCTACCATGCCTGGATCGGCATGCGTGATATTTTGATGGACTATATTCAGCCGACCGGCGTGCGCTTGTTTCTCGAAGTATTGGTAATCCTTGCCTTGGTCGGCTACACCATTTGGACTATTTCAATTTTGTGGAGCGCGTAAATGGCGTTAGCGAAGCGCACCTTTGATGCAGTAATCGTCGGCGGCGGCGGCGCCGGGTTACGCTGCGCGCTGCAACTGTCAGAAGCGGGTTTGCGCACCGCGGTGTTGTCGAAAGTATTTCCCACGCGATCCCATACGGTCGCGGCCCAGGGCGGTATTGGCGCGGCGCTCGGCAATATGTCCGAG
The DNA here is from genome assembly GCA_031398205.1 of Pseudomonadota bacterium. Lineage (GTDB taxonomy): Bacteria > Pseudomonadota > Gammaproteobacteria > Burkholderiales > JALYOK01 > JALYOK01. The sequence continues at coordinate 3,247 of JANNMV010000431.1, forward strand.
GACAGTTGGTTGTGGCACATGTATGACACGGTCAAAGGTTCCGATTATCTGGGCGATCAAGACGCGATCGAATTCATGTGCCGCAACGCCGCTCAAGCGGTCTATGAGTTGGAACATTTCGGCATGCCGTGCGATCGTAATGAAAACGGCACGGTTTATCAGCGGCCATTCGGTGGCCATTCGATGAATTTCGGTGAGAAGTCGGTGCAGCGTTCCTGCGCCGTGGCGGATCGCACCGGCCACGCCATGTTGCATACGTTGTATCAACGCAACGTGCGCGCCAATACGCAATTTTTTGTCGAATGGATGGCGCTCGACTTAATTCGCAATCAACAAGGTGAGGTGTTGGGTGTGGTGGCGCTGGAAATGGAAACCGGCGAGGCGATGATTTTGCAAGCGCGCTCGACTGTCTTAGCCACGGGCGGCGCAGGGCGGATCTTCCATTCCAGCACCAACGCTTTCATCAACACCGGCGATGGCTTGGGCATGGCGGCGCGCGCCGGCCTGCCGCTGGAAGATATGGAGTTCTGGCAATTCCATCCCACCGGCGTTGCCGGTGCGGGCGTTCTGATTACCGAGGGTGTGCGTGGCGAAGGCGGCTACCTGGTCAATTCGAACGGCGAGCGCTTGATGGAGCGCTACGCGCCGAATATGAAGGATCTTGCCAGCCGCGATGTCGTATCCCGCTCGATGGATCAAGAAATTAAAGAAGGGCGCGGCGCCGGGCCGGAGAAAGATTATGTCTTGCTCAAGCTCGATCATCTAGGCCCCGATGTGATCAATAAACGCCTGCCTGGCATCCGCGAAATCGCCATTAAGTTTGCTAACGTCGATCCGACCAAGGAGCCCATTCCAGTCGTACCGACCTGTCATTACATGATGGGTGGTATTCCGACAAATTATTACGGCCAAGTCGTTGAGCCAAAAAATGGCAATCCGAATTCGGTTGTGAGCGGCCTTTATGCGATCGGCGAGTGTGCGTGTGTTTCCGTCCATGGCGCCAATCGACTGGGCACCAACTCGCTGCTCGATCTCGTGGTATTCGGCAAAGCGGCCGGCGATCATTTGGTCAAGCACATTAAGCGTGACGAATCCTTCCCAGACCTTCCATCCGATGCCGCAGATCGGCCACTCGCGCGGCTCGCCAGGCTGGATTCGACTGTAACGGGCGAGAACGTCACCCAGGTTGGAACCGATATGCGGCGCACGATTCAAACGGACTCGGGCGTGTTTCGCACCGGCAAATTGCTTGACGAGGGCGTCGACAAAATTCAAGAAATCGGCAAGCGCGCGCGCAGCACGGCGATCAAGGACAAAAGCAAAGTGTTCAACACCGCCCGCATTGAGGCCCTGGAATTGGAAAATCTTGCCCTGGTTGCCGAGGCGACGCTGGTGTCCGGCGCCGCCCGCAAAGAAAGCCGCGGCGCCCATGCGCGGGAAGATTTCCAAAACCGCGATGACGTCAACTGGCTCAAGCACAGCTTGTGGTACATGGACGGCAGCCGCATGGACTATAAACCGGTCAATCTGAAAGGATTGACCACCGAGGGATTTGAGCCTAAGGCTAGGACATACTAGGGGCTAGTAAAGACCCACCATCGCCAGCCCCTAATCCCTAACCCCTGAGGTTAAGAATGAAATTCTCCATCTACCGCTACAACCCGGAAACCGACGCCAAGCCCTACATGCAGGATTACGATCTCGAGTTGGCATCGACGGATCGCATGTTGCTTGATGCCATCATCAAGCTCAAGACCCTCGACGACACCTTGTCGTTCCGTCGCTCGTGCCGCGAGGGCGTTTGCGGTTCTGATGCGATGAATATCAACGGCAAAAATGGCCTGGCCTGCATCACCAATTTGGCCGAACTTAAAGAGCCCGTGGTGTTACGGCCGTTGCCGGGCCTGCCGATCGTGCGCGATTTGATCGTTGATATGACGCAATTCTTCAAGCAGTATCATTCCATTAAACCCTACTTGATCAACAACGATCCGCCGCCGGACAAGGAGCGTTTGCAGTCGCCGGCAGAGCGCGCCGAATTGGACGGTTTGTATGAATGTATTCTGTGTGGTGCTTGCTCTACGGCGTGCCCGTCGTTCTGGTGGAATCCGGATAAATTTGTTGGCCCGGCGGGGCTGTTGCAGGCCTACCGCTTTATCGCCGATAGCCGCGATCAGGCGACCAGCGAGCGACTGGACGACTTGGAAGACCCGTATCGATTGTTTCGCTGCCATACGATCATGAACTGCGTCGATGTCTGCCCCAAGGGGCTTAACCCGACCCTGGCCATCGGCAAAATCAAGGAAATCATGGTCAAGCGGACGGTATAGGCGTATGCTTGCTGCAAAGCAGCAAGAGCGTATTCGTTGGCGCTGCCGGCGCGGTATGTTGGAGTTGGATTTACTCCTTGCGCGCTTTCTATCAGATAAAATCGACACACTCGACGAATCGCAAGCCAACGTGCTTGATCGATTATTAACGTATCCTGATCAGGATTTATTTGACTGGCTTATGGCGCGCAAGGTTTGCGACGATGCAAGCCTAAAGCCGCTGTTGGAAATGATTCAAACGCGTGCATAAATTGGATGCGGCCACCACGGTCGCGCTGCGGAGATAATATGGATACACAACGTACAGCCACCCTAACCATTAACGGCACCGGCCATTCGGTGGATCTGCCGGTCTATTCCGGCACCCTCGGGCCCGATGTGATCGACGTGCGCGGCTTGTCGAAGCTCGGGTTGTTTACTTACGATCCCGGATTTTTATCGACGGCGGCGTGCCGCTCGGACATCACCTTTATCGATGGTGATGTCGGCCAGCTTTACTACCGCGGTTATCCTATTGAACAACTCGCGGAAAAATCCGATTTTGTTGAGGTCTGTTATCTGCTGCTCAACGGCGAATTGCCAACGGCAGAGGCACTGAAAGATTTCGACGCCACCATCACCCACCACACCATGGTGCACGAGCAATTGACGCGGTTTTACCAAGGTTTCCGCCGCGACGCACACCCGATGGCAGTCATGGTGGGCGTGGTGGGCGCGTTGTCGGCCTTTTATCACGATTCGCTGGATATTAATAATCCGCATCATCGTCAAGTTTCGGCGATCCGCTTGATCGCAAAAGTACCGACTATTGCCGCGATGTGCTATCGCTACAACACCGGCCTGCCGTTCCAATATCCGCGCAACGATTTATCCTATGCGGCGAATTTCCTGCAAATGATGTTTGCCACGCCGTGCGAAAAATACGAATCGAATCCGGTACTGGTCAAGGCGATGGATCGTATTTTGATCCTCCACGCGGATCACGAACAAAACGCGTCAACGTCGACGGTTCGCCTCGCCGGTTCCAGTGGCGCCAATCCCTTCGCTTGCATCGCGGCCGGTATCGCCGCGCTCTGGGGCCCGGCACACGGCGGCGCGAACGAGGCAGTGTTGAAAATGCTCGACGAAATCGGCGACGTGTCGAACATCCCGAAATACATCGCCATGGCGAAGGACAAGAGTTCCGGTTACAAGCTGATGGGCTTTGGGCATCGTGTTTACAAGAACATGGATCCGCGTGCCGGCATCATGCGCAAGACTTGCCACGAAGTTTTGAACGAACTCGGCTTGTACGACAACAAACTATTCAAGATCGCACTGGCATTGGAAAAAATTGCCCTTGAGGATCCGTATTTCGTCGAGAAAAAACTCTATCCCAACGTCGATTTTTATTCCGGAATCGTGCTGCGCGCACTCGGTATCCCAACCAGCATGTTCACCGCGATTTTCGCCATGGGTCGCACCATCGGCTGGATTTCCCAATGGGCTGAAATGATCGCCGATCCGGAACAGAAGATTGGCCGGCCGCGGCAATTGTATCGAGGCGCCGTTCGACGCGACTACCAGCCCGTCGACAAACGCGCATAATTCGGAGTATGCCTGTCGCAGCAAAAACCTATTCGTAAGGGATCCGCGCCATGATGAAAACCTTTTTGGAAAATTCTCATCTATTCGGCGCCAATGCGCCCTTTATCGAAGAGTTGTACGAGAATTATTTGGTCGATCCGACCCGCGTCGCGGCGGAGTGGAAATCCTATTTCGATGCGCTGCAAAAAGCCTCGGGCGCGCTTACGCAAGACATCGCCCACGCACCGATCGTCGCCGCTTTTACCGAACGCGCCAAAGCGGGGCTGCAAAACTTAACCGCAGGGCGCCAGGATACGGAGCATGCCAAAAAGCAAGTCTCGGTTCTGCAGTTAATCAACGCCCATCGTTTTCTCGGCTCCCGCCACGCCACGCTGGATCCGTTAATGCGGCAAGAAAAGCCCACAATTCCCGCGCTTGAGCCAAGCCACTATGGCTTGACCGAGGCCGATATGGGCACCTCGTTTAATTCCGGCTCCTTAGTCGGGTTTGACCAAGCCACGCTGGGTGAAATTCTCGCCGCCGTTCGCGCGACCTATTGTGGCAATATCGGCGTCGAGTATATGTACATTACCGACACGGAACAAAAGCGTTGGATTCAACATCGTTTCGAGAGCCTGCGCGGGCAAGCGAACTACACTTTCGCCGAACGCAAACACATACTGGAACGACTGACGGCCGCGGAAACCCTGGAAAAGTATCTCCATACCCGTTACGTTGGCCAGAAGCGCTTTTCATTGGAGGGTGGAGAAAGTTTAATTCCGTTGCTGGAAAATTTGATTCAGCGAGCGGGCGCCAACGGCGTACAGGAGATCGTGATCGGCATGGCCCATCGCGGACGCTTAAATGTGCTGGTCAACGTGCTTGGAAAATTGCCGAAGGATTTGTTCTCCGAGTTCGAAGGCAAGCACGCCTCGGATTTGTCCTCTGGCGATGTGAAATATCATCTTGGATTCTCCAGCGATATCAACACGCCCGGCGGCGCTGTTCATTTGACGTTGGCGTTTAATCCATCGCATTTGGAGATCGTCAATCCGGTAGTAGAAGGTTCGGTGCGCGCACGTCAACAGCGCCGCGCCGATCGCGAAGGTAAGCAGTGTTTGCCGGTTCTCCTCCACGGCGACGCCGCGTTTGCCGGTCAAGGCGTTGTCATGGAGACGATGGCCTTATCGCAAACCCGTGGCTATCGCACCGGCGGCACCGTTCATGTTGTCATAAATAATCAGATTGGTTTTACTACCTCCGACCCGCGCGATACACGCTCATCCATTTATTGCACCGATATCGGCAAGCTCATCGAGGTGCCGGTGTTCCACGTCAACGGCGATGATCCGGAAAGCGTGTTGCTGGCGATTGAAATCGCGTTCGATTTTCGCACCAAATTCGGCAAGGATGCCATCGTCGATTTGGTGTGCTTTCGCAAGTTAGGCCACAACGAGCAAGATGAACCATTGGTGACGCAGCCATTAATGTACAAGAAAATTGCGCAGCACCCCGGTACGCGCAAGCTCTACGCATTACGTTTGGCTCAGGAGGGCGTCATTGCCGAGACCGAAGCGGAGGACATGATCAAATCGATTCGCGCTGCTCTCGACGCGGGACAGACCACCAACAGCGCAATTCTCTATAATCATAAGCCGCCGTTCGCCATCGATTGGTCACCCTATCAAAATATCGATTGGCGCCATCCCGCAAAAACCGCGGTCATGCGCAAAGAGTTGGAAGAGTTGGCGGTTCGCCTCACCACCTTGCCGGAAAGTTTTAAACTACATTCGACCGTTGAGCGAATGATGGCGGCGCGGCGTGAAATGGGCCTCGGCAAGCTGCCGCTGGACTGGGGGATGGCAGAGAATCTCGCTTACGCGTCATTGCTGAAAGAAGGCCATTCAATTCGCCTCTCTGGCCAAGACAGCGGACGTGGAACGTTCTCCCATCGTCATGCGGTATTCCACGATCAAAATCGTGAGAAGTGGGACGCCGGGAACTACATTCCGCTGCGCAATCTATTTCCGAACCAACCGGATTTTCTCGTTATCGATTCCCTTTTGTCGGAAGAAGCCGTGCTAGGTTTTGAGTACGGCTATGCGAGCGCCGATCCAACCACGTTCGTGATTTGGGAGGCGCAGTTCGGTGATTTCGCCAATGGCGCTCAAGTCGTGATCGATCAATTCATCAGCTCCGGCGAGACTAAATGGGGTCGGCTATGCGGCTTGACCATGCTGTTGCCCCATGGCTACGAAGGCCAAGGTCCGGAGCATTCCTCG
>JANNMV010000435.1:0-10522 GCA_031398205.1 Pseudomonadota bacterium
GCCACCGAACGCTTGTTCCGATGCAGATTTTGAAAATCCGACCCGTGGCGCGGGCCGCCCATGTTTTCGTTCGGGTCCACACCGGGCGGCGATTCGATTTTGATCACATCGGCGCCGAAGTCGGCGAACATGCGCACGCACGTCGGCCCTGCCCGAACGCGGGTGAGATCGAGGACGCGCAGTTTCTGCAAGGCGGATGGCGACATGATGTTATCGAAGACAAGACGACCCTATTATCCCCGACTAAGGCCGCCCATTCAATCCGAAATAATCGTAGGATGGGTAGAGCGCAGCGAAACCCATCGTGGATCCGCCATCCTCATCGGCACGTTTAACGCGGGTGATGGGTTTCGCTGCGCTCTACCCATCCTACGAGGTGACGGGAGATTCCGCCGCGCTGGAAAATGACCCATGGAAAGACTTACAATACCGGTTGCCTTAATACTCAAAGGAACGCGAGCATGGATCAACTCAAAGCACTTGGACTGTTTGGTTTTGTCGTTTTGCTATTGGCGTTACAAGGTTGCGCCGGCCTGACGGCGAACACGATTTCCGACGGCGCGGACAAGCATCTGGCCTTAAAGGGCCACGATCCGGTCGCCTATTTCACCGACGGCAAACACATGCTCGGCGATGCGAACATCAAAATGGATCATCAAGGCGTGACCTATCGTTTTGTCAGCGAAGAACACAAAACAATGTTTGCGGCAAATCCCGCGCGCTTCGCACCGCAGTATGGCGGCTTTTGTGCCAACGGAATTGTCTATTCCATTCCCTGGGGCGGCGATCCCGACACCTGGCGCATCGTCAACGATCGCTTGTTCATCTTTGGCGGCGAGGGATCGAAACGCTATTGGTCGATGGACGAAAAGAAGAATCTTGAGTTGGGCGATCAGTATTGGCGCGACGAAGTGAAGGGGTCAACGCCGGTCATTCAGCGCTACAAACGCCTGGTGTTGCGGGTTCCCCATTACAAATCCGGCAAGGAACTCGAAGCGGAGTGGCAAACCAAGCAAGGCAAGTCCTAATGGGATTGTTCAAGTTGCAATTCGAAGATGACGGTCAGGTCTGGCACGACGTAAAAAATCCGCAAGGCCAAGTCATAACCTTCGACGATGAAAGCAAAGCGCGCGCCAAACTCGAAGCACTTTATCCGGTGGAGGTAAAGTTGGAGCGTTATCAGTCGGGGCCAAAGCGCACGCGCGTGATTGCCATTTGGTCGGACGAGGACGAATGGCCTAAAAAATAAACGTTGGGCAATGAAATCGCCCTACGCCAGGCGCCGCGCCCTGTCTGCCTCCTGGCAATGCATATGTCGAAAGGCGCACCCCAATTGCCGTTCCAGGCAATTCACTTAGTCCACTGAATCTCCCGCGCCGTTTGATCCCCGACTAACGTTTCCTGTAATTCGCGCGGCATGGCCGCGGTATTCGGGCTGAGCGGAATACGCCCGCCCATGATTTCCGCCCAGCGTTGGGGGTAGAGTTTTTCGGCGTCCGGCTCGGCATAGCCGTGGGGATGCAGGGGCTGATTGGTGCGCGGGTCGTATTTGTCCTGGGCGCCAACAGTGTGGAGTAACTCGTGGGCGATGACGACGTTGTTACGCCCCTCGAATTTCTGGCTGGCATAGATGTTGACCACGCCGATCATGCCCTGCTCCAAACCGAGAGAATTAGGCACGACGGTGTGGGTCGTCGGGTCGAACAAGCGCACGAATAGCCGGATATGCGGGTTGGTGCGGCCGCTGGTATCGGCGCGATAGGCCCAGAAGCGCAATTGCAAACTCCACAGAATGATGCTTAGAACATTGCCATCGGCTGGCGGCGTCGGCGGTTGGGTCGCGACTGCCGGCGCCAGAGTAAGGGTGATGGGCTTGCCGTAACGCATTGTCACGCCGTGGCGTTTTGCCTCTTCGTCGAGGTAATCGGCGATCGGTTCAAATGCCGCAGTGCTGAGTTGCGAAATATACGCCTGGGTTGCCGCGCTCCGATCGCCATTGATGGGGAAAACCGCGACCCGCAAGGGATAGCGCCAGTCGGCGACGCGTGCCTTGGCGCGCCACGTGCTGAATGCGACGCTGGCAAGAATAAACAGCAGGATGAAAATGCGCAGACGTCGAAACACGGTGTTTGTTTATTGGGAGTGCGGCAGGTAAGTTTGGATTGTCTATGAAAAAAGGTGTTGCATCCAGCGCAGATTTTTTCACGTTGCTGTTTTTTTCAGCGCGAATGCATTGACAAGCGCTTCTCGACTCGGCATTCTCCGAGATGAGCATTGATTAGCAGAACGCGTAAGCGTTGATCTTTTGATAGTGACTCTACCTAAGGAGGAATTAAGAATGGCAACCGCAAAGAAGCCCGCTGCAAAGAAACCCGCCGCCAAGAAACCGGCTGCAAAGAAACCCGCCGCTAAACCCGCCGCCAAAAAACCTGCGGTGAAAAAGGCAGCGCCCGCCAAAAAACCGGCCGCCGCCAAAAAACCGGCTGCGAAAAAACCCGCCGTGAAACGCACTCCGAACGCCGCCTTCATGAAGGCGATGAACGTCAGTGCGGCGCTCGGCGCCGTCATTGGCAGCGCACCCGCGCCGCGGACGGAAGTGACCAAGAAAATTTGGGCCTACATCAAGAAGAATGCACTGCAAGACCCGGCCAACAAACGCATGATCAATGCGGACGATAAGCTGAAAGTGATCTTCGGTGGCAAGAAGCAAGTTTCGATGTTCGAGATGACCAAATTGGTTAGCGCGCACTTAAGCTAACGGTCGCTCTGAGGTCTAAGAAACGGCTGGGCTGAGTTTGCCCGGCCGTTTTTGTTTTATGGGGCCAGTCCCAGCCGTTGTATTTATGGGGTCAGTCCCAGCCGTTGTTTTTATGGGGCCAGTCTTTCCAAGCGCCAAGCTTGGTTTGGGTCGCGGCAATAACGCAATCGATCGTGCAAACGGCTCTGGCGCCCCTGCCAAAACTCCATGGTTTCAGGAATCACCCGAAAGCCCCCCCAAAATGGCGGTAGCGGTACGTTGTCGCTAAAGCGCTCGCCGGTTGCGGCGAACTGTTGCTCCAGCCACTCGCGGCTGGCAATAACCTGGCTCTGCGGCGATGCCCAGGCGCCGATCCGGCTCAACAGCGGGCGGTTGCTGAAATAATCGGCGGATTCTTCACTCGCGACTTTTTCAACGCGGCCTTCGATTCGCACTTGTCGCTCCAGTTCTACCCAGTGAAATACCAGCGCCGCCCGTGGATTGGCCGCGAGTTCTTGACCCTTGTGGCTGTCATAATTGGTAAAGAAGGCAAAGCCGCGCGCATCTGCCGCCTTGAGCAATACGATACGTGCAGCGGGTCGACCGTTGCTGCCAATGGTCGCGAGGGTCATGGCCGTCGGTTCGGGGAGGTCAGCGGCGATGGCCTCGTTCAGCCAACGCTCGAACTGCGCAATCGGATCGGCGCTCACTTCTTTTTCATCCAAAGAGGCGAGTTTGTAGTCTTTGCGTAGGTCGGCGATCGACATGATTTTCCTAAAGGGAATCCAAAAATTGCAGCAACGCTTGGCGATCCTGCTTCGGCATTTTCAAAAAGGCATCGCGGGAAAAACTCGCTTCGCCAGCGTGCCACAAAATCGCTTCGGTCGTATCGCGGGCGCGGCCGTCGTGCAACAGATCGGTGTGACCATTAACGGTTTTTGCCAGACCCAAGCCCCACAGCGGCGGTGTGCGCCATTCGTTGCCCTTGGCCTCGAAGTCCGGGCGATTATCGGCCAGCGCCGCGCCCATGTCGTGCAGCAGCAAATCCGTATAGGGTTGTATCGTTCGATGGGCGATTTCCGGAATCGGCGCGTAGTCGCCGGTTTTTATCTCGGGGACGTGACACGCAGCACATCCGGCATCGGCGAAAAGTGTCTCACCGCGTTTCACGTGCGGATCCTCGACATCACGCCGTGCCGGCGCGGCGTTGGCGCGCACGTAAAACAACAGCGGCGTGAATTGATTCGGCCCGAGTTCCGGTTGCGGCGAGGAAAACGCATCGCGGCAGGATTTTTGCGCCTCGGTGCAATTTTCCAATGGAAATAGGTTGGACGTCACGCCCATATCGTCGTGAAATGCCGCCATGATTTGCTGGCCCAAATTGGGATGACTGGCCTTTAGCCCAAATCGGCCAATGGCGGGGCGCTTCGCCGCATGATCCCACACGCGGTTGATTTTTCCCTTAACGCCGTGGGGTTTCGCCGCACGCGCCAATGCTTCGATCGTCGAATCGGGGATCGCTTCCAACAATCCCAGGCCGATCAGCGGCTGCGCTTTGCGCGGCGAAATCAGCGCATCGTCGCCGAGGGGCCCATACATAAGTTGCTCGATCGAAAGCGACGGCACCCGTAGCGTAACGACTTCGCCATCGGCAAATTTGACCGGCCGATCTTCCCATCGCACAAAAACTTCGGCCTCGCCCGGCACTTCGTTTACCACACCCATGTGGTTTAGTTGATGGCCGTAGCGTGGGTGCGGCAGCGGCCCGCCGATAGCGTTTTTTCCTGCAACGCTGACACGGGTGATTAGCGTGCGCATCGGTTCCGTGGAAGTCGTTGGCGCCGATCCTCGGCCGCTATTGACATGGCACCCCAAGCAGGATTCCGCGTTCGACAACGGTCCGCGACCCCAGACGCCGGTCGGCAGAAACGGCATGACCCATTTTTGTGTGAGGGAATCAAAGCCGTCGAGATAATGCTGGCGGCGTTTTTCGTCGGGGAGTTCGATCGATTGCCCGTAGGCGCGCGGATCTTTAACCGGCGTGGTAATGGCGGAGGCCAATGGTTCCGCTGCGCGCGCGACAGTAGCGCAAAAAAACATAACCAACGCGAGACCCGCATGGATGTTGGCTCGTGGCGATGCCTTATTGGAGATCCGCATGGATACAGGGTGGCCTAAGGCCATTGACTGACGGAACAGATGCCTAAAACCTAAAGTCTAGCACTACATCAAGCCGTTTGCAGCCGCTTGCGCCAACAATTCGTAGGAGCGCAAACGCGATGGGTAATCGCCGGTGACGGTGATAATCATCAACTCATCGGCGGCGAATTGCGCTTGAATTTCCTTCAAGCGCGCGGCGACCTTATCCGGTGTGCCGATCACCGAACGCGCGCGATGAAACTGCATGCGCGCTTTTTCCTCGGTGGAATATTCGCGCGACAACGCTTCTTCGCGCGTCGGAATCGGTGTATTCAGGCCATAGTCCATTTGCAGCCGACGCAGATCGATGCTGCTGGCCGTTGCCTCGGCTTCGGCTTCAGTCTCGGCGCAAATAACGAAGACCGCGACCATCGAATAGGGTTTGCTTTCCCGAGGCGACGGACGAAATTGTTCCCGGTAGGCGCGCGTAACTTGGTCGCCGCCCTGGCCGTTGATGAAATGCGCGAAGGTGAAACGTAAGCCTAAGTGTGCGGCGAGCGCGCCGCCGAAATCCGACGAGCCAAGAATCCATACTTCCGGCGAAGCATCGATTTTTGGCTGTACCGTTACGCGCGCGAAGGGATGGTTTTCGGCGAGCTGGCCATCGAGATAGCCGACCATGTCGAACACCTGCTGCGGAAAATCATCGGCGCTGTTGTAGGACCCACCCGACATGGCTTGCGCCGTCAAGCGATCGCCGCCCGGCGCGCGGCCGACGCCGAGGTCGATGCGATCGGGGAATAGCGCGCAGAGCATGCGAAATTGCTCGGCGATTTTGAACGGACTGTAGTAGGGCAACATGATGCCGCCGGTGCCGACGCGGATTTTTTCCGTGAGACTGGCGATGCGCGTAAGCAAGATTTCCGGGCAGGGATCGGCAAGGCCCAGCAAACCATGGTGTTCGGCCAGCCAATAACGGTGGTAGCCCCAACGCTCCGCGGCTTGGGCGAGTTCCAGCGTGGCTTGCAAAGCGTCGGTCGCCGTGCGATTACTTGGGATCGGCGACTGGTCTAGGATGGAGAGGTGGGTTAGTGGCATGTTTTATTCGGAGGCTTGGATTAACGCGTTTCCCCTCACCCTAGCCCTCTCCCCAAAGGGGCGAGGGGATTAAACTCCCTCTCCCGCACGCGGGAGAGGGCTGGGGGTGAGGGCAAGCGCGTGCGAACAGTTATGCCTTCTGCCCCCAAGAATCCCGCAACGTTACGGCACGATTAAACACCGGTTTACCGACCGCGTGGTCTATCCGATCCGCGACAAAATAACCATTGCGTTCAAACTGAAAGCTGTCCTCGGGCGTCGCATCAGCGAGCATCGGTTCAACGAACGCCGTGATGATTTTCTTGGAATCCGGATTCATGTCCAGCTTGTAATCTCGATCGCCCACGCCAGGATGGGCTACATTAAACAGCCGATCGTACAGCCGCACTTCGGCAGGAATCGCGTGTTTCGTCGACAGCCAGTGGATATTGCCCTTAACCTTGCGCGTCTCCGCGCCGCTCTTGGTTTGCGCGTCGTAGGTGCAATGAATGGCGACGACATTTGCATTGGCATCCTTGTCGATCCCGACGCACTTGACGATATAACCGTAACGCAAACGCACTTCCGCGCCGGGCGTTAAGCGAAAATAGCCTTTGCTCGGCACTTCCATGAAATCATCGCGCTCGATCCATAGTTCTTTGCCGAGCTTGACCACGCGCTTGCCGAGGTCCGGCTTTTGCGGATGGTTGGGGGCGAAGCAATCTTCCTCGTGATCCTCGGGAAAATTATCGATAATGAGTTTGAGCGGGTCCAAAACCGCGACCGCGCGTGGCGCCCGTTCGTTCAAATCTTCACGCACGCAGTCTTCCAGCACGCTCATGTCGATCAACGAATCCGCCTTCGACACGCCGATGCGCTCGCAAAATAAGCGCATCGCTTCCGGCGTGAAACCGCGGCGGCGCGCGCCGACCAATGTGGGCATGCGCGGATCGTCCCAGCCATCGACGAACTTGCCTCCAACCAACTCGATCAACTTGCGCTTGGACAACACCGTGTTGGTGAGGTTGAGCCGCGCGAATTCGTATTGATAGGGCCGATAGGGTACTGGGACACTTTCCACCGCCCAGTCGTAAAGGGGGCGATGATCCTCGAATTCCAGGGTGCAGATGGAATGGGTGATATGTTCCAGTGCATCGGAAATCGCGTGGGTGAAATCGTACATCGGATAGATGCACCATTTATCGCCGGTGCGATGATGGCGAGCGTGACGAATGCGCCACAACACCGGATCGCGCAGATTAATGTTGGGTGAGGCCATGTCGATTTTCGCGCGCAGCACGTGGGTGCCGTCGGCGAATTCGCCGGCGCGCATGCGGTGGAGGAGATCCAAATTTTCCTCGACGCCGCGCTCGCGAAAAGGACTGTTTTTGCCCGCCTCTGTCAGCGTGCCGCGATGGGTTCTGATTTCATCGGCGGATAAACTGTCAACGTAGGCTTTGCCGTCGCGGATCAAGTGCTCGGCATATTCGTAGATTTTCTCGAAATAGTCGGAGGCGTAGTAAAGATGCGGCCCCCAATCGAAGCCCAGCCATTTCACCGAATCGAGAATGGAATCGACATACTCGGTGTCTTCTTTCACCGGGTTGGTATCGTCGAAACGCATGTGGCACTCGCCGCCGTAGTCGCGCGCCAGGCCGAAATTCAGGCAGATGGATTTGGCGTGGCCGATATGTAAATAGCCGTTCGGTTCCGGCGGAAAGCGCGTCGCGACACGCCCGGCATGCTTGCCGCTACGATTATCGGCATCGATGATGTTGCGCAAAAAATTAGCGGCGCGGGGTTCGGCTGGGGGCGAATTCATGATGTGTTGCGAGGGAAAAGGGCTCAATTCTACCGGATAGCGCGCTTACTTGGTGACGGCGCCCTGGTCGCTGACGCTGCCAAAACGCGAGTCGACCGCCTCGAAGCGCCAGCGCACTTCGAATTTCCCGGCGCTGCCTTGATTGCAGTGCACTTGCGCGCCGAGCTCGCTGGCATCGCGCATTTCGTTAATCACCAATTCCGGGCCGACGGCGATGGGGCAATCCAATTCCAGGGAAAATCGCAGCGATTCCGCTTTCAGCGGCTGCGTTTTCTCCGCATCGGCGTAGAGTTTGATCAATCCCTTGGCGCGGCGATGGGTGCTCGACCATTCACGGCTGACATCCCAATTCCACCATACGCCGCGGCCTTCGGCGTCGGGCTGCTCGGCATTTCCAAGGCTGGCGACCCACAAAATACCGGGTAAGAAGAAAAGGCGGGCAACAGTCATCGATCGGTCGAACGCGTCGGTCATGCATTTGAGGGGTGACGTATTGTAGACCTTTGTGGCATGCTGGCGGTTGTGATTGAGGGGAACTGCCTTATAGACATGCCGTCAACGGGCATGTGACGATAAGAATCAACATGATCAAATCGACAGACTTCTTCTTACTTGCGCCACGCAGTAAGGACGAAGAGCCTATTTTTAATGAGTTGCTGGGTGAGCTGTATAAGCGCATTCCGGTCAACATCCTCGCGAGCCTGGTCGTGGGCCCCCTGCTGGCTTTCATCATGGCAAAAAGCGTATCGATGGGGCGCGTTTCAATCTGGGTACTGATCCTGGTTGCGGCGCAGGCGCTCCCTTTCCTAATCACCTTTGCGTTTAACCGCCGCACCGATCTATCCCAAGCCGGCGATAACAAGTGGCTGTATTTGCTTGGACTCACCGTCATTGTCGATGGCATTGCCTGGGGCCTGGCCGGATACTTTTTTTATACCGAGGAATCCTACCAGTACCAAATGCTGCTGTTCGTGTTTCTGATGGCCGGTGCGGCTGCCGCGACGATTACCTTTTCGTCCTGGCTGGTTGTTGCGCTGATCTATATTGTCGTCATCCTTGGGCCCGGCACTGCCTTGCTGCTCACTTCAACGTTAGACTTTTATCGCTTGCTCGGCGTGGCGGCCGTGGTTTTCGGCGCAATCCTGTGTGGCTTAGCGGTGACCTCGAATCAGACTACTACGCGGATGCTGCGGCTTCGTTTCGACAACGAGCGGCTGGTGGTGAATTTGTCGCAGTCCCATGCCCAGTTAAGAGACTTAAACACGGATCTGCAGAAGAATAACAATGCACTGCAGCGGGCATTGGCGAAAATCAGCGAGATGGCGACGCGAGACGAGTTGACCGGCAGTCATAATCGGCGCCACTTAATGGAATTTCTGGCGCGGGAAAAGGCCC
The DNA here is from genome assembly GCA_031398205.1 of Pseudomonadota bacterium. Classification (GTDB taxonomy): domain Bacteria; phylum Pseudomonadota; class Gammaproteobacteria; order Burkholderiales; family JALYOK01; genus JALYOK01. Next base: position 9,171 of record JANNMV010000435.1, read on the forward strand.
GTTGCGATCGCGCGGCGGCGGTGTTTTCCTTGGCCGTGATCGATCTGGATTACTTTAAACGCATTAACGATTCCTACGGCCACATTGCCGGCGACGATGTGCTCAAGCAAGTCGTGACGCTGATTCATCGCCATCTGCGCACGACAGACTGTTTCGCGCGTTTCGGCGGCGAAGAATTTGCCCTGGTCTATACCCTGACAGGGCTGGAGGAAGCGATCCAAAGCGCCGAGCGAGTTCGCCACGAGATCAGTACCACCGCTATGGCGTGCGCGTCGTTCACTATTTATACATCGGTGTCCATCGGCATCGCGGAATATCGGTCCGGCGAAAGCATTATCCAACTCCTGCACCGCGCCGATCAGGCGATGTACGTCGCCAAGAGCGGTGGACGGGATCGCGTCATAGCCATGAGCCGCGATAAACCGGATCAAGAAATGAGTGACCTCGCCATTCGCCGTTCCTAGCTTTGCTCTGCAAGGCCTATGCCTGAAGAGCCGCTCTGGGCGGACGTCCTGGCATGCCGCCTGAGTTGTCGTAGCTATTAAGATTTCCGCATGGCTTTAACCCCGTAAATAAATTTCCGCGTTTACAGCGTTGTCCTAATCACCAAAAAGGCACGCCATGAAACGTTATTTGTTCGCCGCTTCAATACTTCTTGCTTGCGCGCATTCCTGGGCGCTGGGCGATCTGGCCGAAGTTTCGGTTTACGATCGCAACCAGGGCCGCAACTTACCCGTCTACCAACATGAAGGCCGCCATTACGTCGTCGGCAAGCCGGGCAATCGCTATCAAATTGTCCTGCGCAACCGGTCCGGCCGGGATTTATTGGCGGTCACATCCGTCGATGGTGTGAATGTGGTTTCCGGTGAGACCGCCACCTGGCAGCAAAGCGGCTACGTTTTGGATGCGTATCGTCAAACCGACATCAAAGGCTGGCGCAAAAGTTTGTCCGAGGTGGCGCAGTTTTACTTTACCGCGTTATCCGATTCCTACGCCGCTCGCACCGGCAGACCCGACAACGTCGGCGTGATCGGCGTTGCGTTGTTTCGTTCCCGAGTCGAACCGCCGCCGGTAGCGTATTCAGACGATCGCGAGCTAAGCGAACGCGATGCGCGTGCCGCCGACAAATCCGCCGCAGCCGCGGCGCCGCAAGCGCGGGCGGAAGAGAAACTGGGAACCGGTCATGGGCAAAAAGAAGCCTCTCGCACACTCTATGTGGATTTCGAGCGCGCGTCCGAGTCGCCGGACGAAGTGATCGCGATTTACTACGACAGCTACCGTAACTTGCTCGCGCAAGGCGTGATTCCAGCCAAGCGCGGCGCGCTAGTAGCGACGCCTTTCCCCGGCCAGTT
>JANNMV010000232.1:0-5216 GCA_031398205.1 Pseudomonadota bacterium
GGTGCGCCACCGCTCTGGGCCTTGCCGCCGCTGCTCGATTCCCTGCGCGGCTCGTCGCGCGGCGCCGGCAAAGGTCGGCTGTTGTGTGGCAACGGCTGCGTGTTTTGCGGTAGCGGCCGATTGTTGTGCGGTAACGGGCGCTCACCCGTTGGGCGTTCGCGCGCGATGACCGGGGCCGGTTGCGGGCGCTGACCTTCGAGCGCGAATGGGACGCGGGTGTCGACCTCGTGGCGTGGCACGCGATAGTCGGGCTGCCACTTGCGGTCATCGCGGTCGCGGCCATTGTTCCGGTCGGGACGGCGACCTGGCTCCGGCGCAGCGACAGGCGGCGCGCCAGCTTGGAATTTGCGTTCCGGCCGGCGTTCGAATTCTTCGTCGCGTATCGGGCGCCGCTCGCGCTCGGTGTGACGCTCAAAAGCCGGCCGCGGCAAGATCGCACCGATGCGCGGCAGGGGCGGTAGCGGCGGCGCGATGCGGCTGATGTCGCGCAAGATGTTGCGCTCGATCGGTAGCACCGCGCGCGCGACGGGTAGGTGATCGACCAACACCCGTGGGTTGACGATCGTTACGCCGCCGGGGTAATCGCGATTGCGATGGTGCCCGCGGTCGCGGTGGTAATCGCGATCGATCACTTGGCCGTGGTGAACGTGGGTCACGTTGATGCGTTCGACGTAGCGATGGCTCGTTTGATAGTAGGGGTAATACACTTCCCACGGCGCCAGCGGAACCCAGCCGCAGGGCTGGCCGACGTTCACCGAGACGCTGAATCCGGGCCCGCTGATGAAGCTCACTAACGCCGGCGCATAAATGGGTCGCGCGACGATGCGGCCGGGATACCACGCCCAATAGCGATCGACATACACCCAGCGGCCGTAGTGCGACGGCGCGAAGCCCCACGGCGCATCGTCGATCCAGGTCCAACCCCACGGTGCGATCCATTCCCAGCGGCCATGGCGGTAAGGGGCCCAATCGGCGGCGACATTGCTCGGCCGCCACACATGACCGTACTCGCCGGTTTCGTGCCATTGGCCATATTGGTCGAGTTCATACGCGCCGGGCGTGGTCGGTGCGATATAGCGCGAAGACGTTGTCACGGTTTGTCGGCTATCGCGTTCGGCGGCCCAGCGATCGAAATTATCCTCGTCGTCATCGCGCGTGATGCGCACGTCGCCGCCGTCGCGCCCGGCGATTTCCGCGCGCTGCGCAGCGATGAGGTTGAAACGCGAACTTCCATTCTGAATTTGCGCCTCGCCTTGGCGCACGACGATGTTTGCGCCTTCGCCGTCGTCATCGACGTCGATGCGGTAGCGGCCGTTGCCATTGAGCGTGACGCTCAGCGTCGGCGTGGTGATGATGAACTGATCGTCGCGATCCCAGTTGCGCAAGGTTAGGTTCAGCGAACCTTGGCTGACAAAGGTTTCAATGCGCTCGTCATCCAAGCGCGTGAAATCCAGCGCGGTATTTTCCGCCAGGCGCAACGCCGATGCGCCGATGTGAAGTTCAGCGCGGGCGTTGTCGCCGGCGTAGAGCCGATTGCCCTCGGTGAGCGGCCAATTGCTTTGCGCCGCGGACCAATTGTTGTCGTTGCCGGCGCGTTGCGGCGCGAATGAGACACTGCCTTCGACCCAGCTCAAACGCGCCACGCGGCCAGGCGGATCGGCGTACGCGATGTTCATGCTGATAGCCGCCGCGATTACAACGGCTGCATTACGATAAAATTTGATCGGATTCATAACCGTATCTCCAGAGGCAAGCGTAGATCGTAGCGGCCGCTTATTTGCGACATAACGGCGAGCTTAAAGCCATCGTTGACGCTGTGGCGATTTGTTACATAGTGTTACAAATACCGGTGACGCGACCGACGATCGCGCCACAAGGCAAGCACGGAGCGGCGTTCCAAGTGGCCATGGCTGGGAGGCAAGCTGGACGCGGCTCCTGGCATGGCATGTATACAGATGAAATAGGCGTTGCCATTTGCGGTAAACTGACAACGTTTCGTCGCCTTCAAAATCAACTAAAAGTGAAGTCAACGTAAGGCTTCACGACCGATCAGGTCAGTCAAATACATAACATTCCCGCGCGCGCTCGCCGTGACCGAAGGGAAGGCGGGGTTGATCTTCATCTTATCCGCGCTCCCCACGGAGCAGAATCCGCGGACTTTCTTAGGCTGAAAAATAGACATCGGGAAACACTATAGACGCTTTATTCTTTCTGCCGTCGTGGCCGTTGCAAGCCGATGCCATCTTGCTGGCCGCGCTGACCCTGGTGTCGGCCGCGCTGGCGGGCGAGGGGCTGTTCAAATTCTTTGGCTGGCCGCGCATCATTGGCTACTCCATGGTTGGCATGGTTGTCGGGGCGGTGGGTTTCGGTGTGCAGGCCGGCGCGCTGGTGCGCGAGCGCTCGGCCTTCGCGATCGTGTTCGATATGGGGATGGCCTTGCTGCTATTTGAGGTCGGCGGCCGCGTCAATTTGAGTTGGCTGCGCGCCAATCCCTGGCTCCTCGCCACCAGCATCGCCGAAGCGGCGCTGACGTTCATCGCAGTGACGGTTCTGATTATCAGCCTGGGCTACGACGCGACACTTGCCACGGCGGCAGCGATCATCATGGTCGCCACCTCGCCCGCTGTGGTGATGCGCGTCACGGCGGAGTTCAAAGCGCAAGGCCAATTAAGCGAACGTCTCCTGTTACTCGCCGCACTGAGCACCGTGTATGCGGTGGTCGCGCAAAAATTCCTGCTCGGCTGGCTGCACCACGCATACGGACACAACCTCTGGGCCGCGTTGCTGCACCCGCTCTACGTGTTCGGCGGCAGCGCGTTGCTGGCTTTTGTTTTGGCCTGGGCGGTGGCGTTGTTCGAGCCGCACATCGATCTGCGCGACGAGCACGCCTCGCTGCTGGTGTTGGGCTTGTTATTGTTGATGATCGCATTACTGCGCGCGTTCGAATTGCCGGTCTTGCTGACGCCGTTGTTGGCCGGCATGTGGCTGCGCCATCGCGCCGCGCGGCCGCTGGTGTGGCCGCGGCATTTCGGCAGCGTCGGCGGTGTGTTGGTGTTGTTATTGTTCGTGATCACCGGCATGTCACTGTCATGGAGCAGTGTACTCGGCGGCGGCGTGGTCGCATTGGCCATCGTGGCGGTTCGGTCTCTGGCGAAAATCAGCGTACTCGTGCTGCTCGGCCGGCCAAGCGGACTATCGATGCGTCAGAGCGCCGCCCTCGGCGTCGCCCTGTGCCCGATGTCCGGCGTGGCCTTCGCGCTAACGGCGGAGATCGCCGCTCGCTATCCGGAATTCGGCGCCACGTTAGCGGCGATGGTATTCAGCACCATCGCGATATTGGAATTGCTCGGGCCGCTGGCGGTGAAGTGGTCATTACGGCGCAGCGGCGAGATTCACCTTTGACACAAGTGCGCTATGGCCCTTGAACCCTTTGCCCCGTCCCGTTCGCTCACCCTCGGCGTCGAGCTGGAGTTGCAAGTGGTCGGCAGCCACGATTACGATCTCACGCCCGGCGCGGCGGATCTGTTGCGCGTCGTGGCAAAAAAGAAACTACCGGGCGAGGTGAAGCCCGAGATCGCCGCCAGCATGATCGAAATTTCAACCGGCATTTGCGCAGGTTATGCCGATGCGCTCGCGCAATTGCAAGAGACGCGCGATGTGCTGGTCGAGGCGGCGCGCAAGCTCGGGCTGGGCCTATGCGGCGGCGGCACCCATCCGTTTCAAAACTGGAGCGAACAGCGCATTTTTGACGCGCCGCGCTTTCACCATTTGTCGGCACTGTACGGTTATCTATCGAAACAGTTCATCGTATTCGGCCAGCATGTCCATATCGGTTGTCCCGATGCGGACGGCGCGCTTGGCCTGTTGCATACTCTGTCGCGCTACATTCCCCACTTCATTGCACTGTCCGCCGCCTCGCCATTCGTTCAGGCGACGGACACGGGATTCGATTCCGCGCGGCTCAATTCCATCCAAGCGTTTCCCTTCGCCGGCCGCGCGCCCTTTGTTTCGCGCTGGGAAGATTTTCTCGTTTATTTCAACAAAATGACACGCACCGGCGTGGTGGAAGACATGAAGGATTTCTATTGGGATATTCGCCCGAAACCGGAATTCGGCACCATCGAAATTCGCGTCATGGATACGCCGCTGACCATCGCGAAGGCGGCGCAGCTTGCCGCCTATATCCAAACCGTGGCGCGCTGGCAGTTGCTGGAAAAGACTTTTGTCCCCGAAGCGGACGATTATCTGGTGTACAAATTCAATCGCTTCCAGGCCTGCCGCCTGGGTTTCGAGGGGACATTCGTCGATCCAAAAACCGGCGAACATCGCAGCCTGCGCGACGATATTATCGCCACCCTCGATGCGATCGAGTCCCACGCGATCGAATTGAAAACCGATGCCGCTTGCCAAGCGTTGCGCGAGGATGCAACGACCAAGGGCAATGACGCGACGTGGATCCGCGCCTTGCATAAGCAGGAAAAACAGTTGCCCGAAGTGGTGCGCCAGCAATGTTTGCGCTGGCAAACTTAGGGCGGCGCTATTGTTATTCCAACTTGGCATCCTTATTATGTGAGTGTCTTAACCAACAAGATAAAAGGAGAACGATGATGCGTCTCGGAACTTGGTTGCTTTTACCGCTGTTCGCCGTGCTAACCGGCTGCGGCTATAACACGTTTCAATCTCAGGACGAACAAACCAAAGCCGCCTGGTCGGAAGTCGTGAATCAGTACCAGCGTCGCACCGATTTGATTCCGAATCTGGTGAACACTGTCAAAGGTTTCGCACAGCAGGAGAAAGACGTGTTCATTCAGGTAACCGAAGCGCGCGCAAAAGTCGGCTCGATTCAAATGACGCCGGAATTGGCAAACGATCCGCAAGCGCTGAAAAATTTCCAAGCGGCCCAGGGCGAACTCTCCGGCGCCTTGTCGCGTTTGCTGGTGGTGTCGGAGAATTATCCGCAACTGAAATCCGACGCGAATTTTCGCGACCTGCAAGCGCAACTCGAAGGCACGGAAAACCGCATCACCGTCGCGCGCAATCGCTATATCAAGACCGTAGAAGAATACAACGTCACGACACGACAATTCCCGAGCAATTTGACGGCGATGATGTTCGGCTACAAGACCAAACCGAACTTCACGGTAGAAAACGAGAAGGCGATTTCCACCGCGCCGACAGTCGATTTCACGCAACCGCAGACGCGAAAATGATCGTCG
>JANNMV010000251.1:0-6962 GCA_031398205.1 Pseudomonadota bacterium
GCGGTAAGACCAGATATAGAGTTTCAAGCTCTTCAGTTCGATATTCTTTTTATCCGGGATGAAATCCAAATACAGCGCCGCAAAATCCGGTTGTCCGGTTATTGGGCACAGGCAGGTGAACTCCGGGATTTCCATATGCACGTGATAGTCCCGCTGCGGCGCCGGGTTGGGAAAGGTTTCGATTTGACTTGATGGTTTACTGGGCATTGTTCCAACCTAACTTGGGAAGCTCTGAATCAGTCCGATTTTGTCATGATAAAGCGTTACTCACAAAAAATATTTCGTTACATATCATGCAAATGCCGTGTCGGTATTTTTTGTTCGCGCCGTGTCTCATTTAGAACTCGAACTTATTCAGAGCTTCCCTAATCTGAGGTAAAATTACGCATCGCTCGGGGGATCGACGCAGGCATAATCGCTGCGTGATCAACTATTAACACCGCTATCATAACCGCTAAATCGCTTGCGCCTAACTCACCTTAAGCTTGCCGGATTCAAGTCCTTTCCGGAACCTACTCACATCCACATGCCGGGCCAACTGGTCGGCGTGGTCGGCCCGAACGGTTGCGGTAAATCCAACATCATCGACGCGGTGCGCTGGGTTTTGGGCGAATCGCAAGCCAAACAACTGCGTGGCGAGACCATGCAGGATGTCATTTTCAATGGCACGTCGAATCGCCAAGCGTTGAGCCGCGCCAGCGTCGAACTGGGGTTCGACAACAGCCTCGGCCGCGCGCCGGGTCAATGGTCCAGCTATGCGGAAATTTCCGTCAAACGCGTGTTGGAGCGTAACGGCGATTCGTCGTACTACATCAATAACACCCACGTTCGCCGCCGCGATGTCACCGACATTTTCATGGGAACGGGGTTGGGGCCGCGTGCCTACGCCATCATCGAACAGGGGATGATTTCGCGCATCATCGAATCCAAGCCCGAGGAATTGCGTGTGTTTCTCGAGGAAGCGGCGGGAATTTCCCGATACAAGGAACGCCGCCGCGAAACCGAATTGCGCCTGGGCGATGCCCGCGACAATTTAAAACGCGTCGAAGATATTCGCTCGGAAATGGGCGGACAAATTGAGCGGCTGGTGGTGCAAGCCGAGCAAGCCAAGCATTACAACGCCTTGCAAACCGAGCTGCGCAACACGCAGAATTTGTTGTGGCTGATCAAGAAACGCGATGCGGGCAATCTGCGCGAGCGGGCGTTGCGCGACATCGAAAAAATTAATACGGAGATCGAAGCGGAAACGGCGAATCTGCGTTCTGCCGAGGCGCGTATCGAAGAAATGCGCCAAGGTCACTATGCCGCTTCCGACGCCGTTAACCTCGCTCAGGGCTCGTTGTACGAAGCCAATGCCGAAGTTGCGCGCCTGGAAAATCAGTTGCAGTATTTGCGCGACAGCCGCAAACGACTAGAGAGCCAGCTTGCGCAAGTCAGCGAGCAATTGCAAACCTTGGCGACGGAACGGGAAGCGGCGGCGCGAGACAGCGTTCATTGGCAGGGCCAGTTAACCCAAGGCGCCGAGCAATTGGCCGTGCGCGAACAAGACGCGAACCGCGAGCAAGGCGCGTTACCGCAAACGGAACAAGATCATCGTGCCGCGAGCCAGGCGCTGGCCGAAACCAAAACGGCGCTGGCGCAAACCGAGCAGGCAAAGCGCTTGGCGCAAACCCATCGCGAACATGCCGAGCGAATTTTGCAGCAACTGCACGCGCGCCGCGCCACGTTGAGCGCGGAGCAGGGCGCACTGGTGATGCCGGATATGGCGGCGTTGGCGCAACTGGTCGCGACGGTTGCCGGCATCGGACAGGAGCTAAGCAGCCTGCAACAGAGCCTGGCTGCACAGCAAGAACTGACGCCGCGCTCCGAGCAGGCATTGCTGCAAGCCAGTACCGAAGCGGAGGATAGCCAGGGTGCCTTGACGCGCGTTGAAGCGCAAATTCAAGCGCTGGAGAATCTTCAGAAGCAGCAACACCGCGACGAAAAAGTTCAGCAGTTTCTCACTGTGCACGATCTGCAAAGCCAAACCAAGTTGTGGGAATCGGTGCAAGTCGAGCCCGGTTGGGAAGATGCATTGGAAAGCGTGATGGGTATGCGCTTGAATGGCGTGCGTGTCGGCGATATGGGTGCCGCGACCCATCTCAATCCAGCGCCGCCGCCCGGCATCACCTTGTTCGGCGCGGCAACGGATTCAATTGCCATCCTAGCGGCAAACGCGTTTTGGACGCCCTTGTCGCAACGCATCGTTCGTGCCGAGCCGCACGTCGCCGGTGTGTTGGCGGATTGGCTCGCCGAGGTGTATGTCGTCGACAGTTGGCAACAAGCGTTGGCGTTGCGTCACGGCTTAACGGGCGGCGCTTTGTTCGTCAGCCGCGAAGGCCATATCATCACGCGCCACAGCGTGAGTTTCTTCGCGCCGCAAGCTGAAATGCACGGGCTGATCGCCCGTGCGCGCGAAATCGTCGGCCTCAAAGTTGAGCAGAGTAAATTGCAGCAGGTGCTGGCCGAACGGCGCGAGACCCTGGCGAATTCAGAGCGTCAGCATCGCGACAATCGCGAACAGATTGCAGCCTTTCAGCAACAACTGAGCGAACGCCAAGCGGCGCAGCATACGCAGGAAATCGAGCGCTTGCGCCTGAGTCAGCAGTCGGAGCGAGTGAGTCACCGGCGCGACCAGATCGAGCGCGAGTTGCACGAGATCGCGCAACAAACGCAAGCGGAAGGCGCAACGCGCGACACCCGCCTGCGCGAGTTAGCACAGCACGAAACGCAGTTCACGGCGCAGCAGAGCCAATTGCAGCAACGCGAAGCCGCGTTGCGCAGCGCGGAAACCGCGCTGAATCAGCGTCGTGAAGCGATGCGGGCCGCTGAGCGCGCGTTGCAAGAAGCGAAATTCTTCGAGCGTTCCTGCCGCGAAAAAATACAAGCGTTGGAGACAGCGACCCAAAGCCTGGCGCGTCGTAGCGATGAACTCAACCAAAATCGTACCGCGATCGAAACGGATATCGCCGGATTGGTCGAAGCAACACTGCTGACGACTTTGCAAAGTGCGCTGGGCTTACGCACTGGCCGCGAAAGCGAATTGACGACGCGGCGCGAATCGCTGGAAAGCATCACGCAAAATCTCACCGGCGTCGAGCAAGAACGCTTGACTGCCGAACAGAAAATCACGCCGCTTAAGGACAAGATCATTGACCTGCGCCTGAAGGAACAAGAGGCGCGCCTGAGCGAAGAAAATGCCGCGGAACAATTGGTCGCCAATGGTTGCGTCGAAGCAGACCTATTGCCGCTGCTGGAGAAGGGCATGCGCTCCAACGCACTCAGTAGCGAGATCGTGCGCATTAACGGCGAGATCGAAACGCTCGGCGCCGTGAACTTGGCGGCCTTGTCGGAACTGGAAACAGCGCGCGAACGAAAAGATCATCTGGATAGTCAGTCGCAGGATTTGAACGATGCCGTGGAAACCTTGGAATCCGCCATTCATCGCATCGACCGCGAAACCCGCGAGCGTTTGAAGGGCACGTTCGATCAAGTGAACGAAAATTTCTCGACCCTGTTCCCGACGCTGTTTGGCGGTGGCACGGCACGCATCGAACTCACCGGCGAAGAGATTCTCGACGCCGGATTAACGGTCATCGCCCAACCGCCGGGGAAAAAGACCAGCTCGATTCATCTGCTTTCCGGTGGCGAAAAAGCACTGACGGCGATGGCGCTGGTATTCGCGTTGTTTCGTTTGAATCCAGCGCCATTTTGCTTGCTTGACGAGGTGGACGCGCCGCTCGACGACACCAACACCGAGCGCTTTTGCGAATTGGTGAAAAAAATGTCGGAAGACACGCAATTTTTGTTCATCAGCCACAACAAGATCACCATGGAAATGGCCAATCAACTGATCGGCATTACCATGCAAGAATCCGGCGTATCGCGCGTGGTCGATGTCGACATCGAGCAGGCCATGCGCATCACCGAGGATGTCGCGGCTTAATAGGAAAAGAACAGAAAAATGGGTGATCTGACCGTTAGTTTAGTGATACTCGCCGCGCTGGTCGTGGCCGGCGTATATGCGTTCAATCGCTTGCAAGAGCGTAAATATCGGCGCGAGGCGGAACATGCGTTTCGCCAGCCGGAACACGACGCCTTGCTCGACGAGCCAACCGTGGTGCGGATGAAGCAACGTAAAGAGGATATTGCGCACGCCGCGAACGATTCGCCGCCAGCCGCGGTGCTGCCGAAGCAAATCGTCGAGCCCACCCTGGGGCTAGACCCAATTGTCTCGTCCGCATCGAGTTTCAAGCCGAGCGAATTGATCGACTACGTGGCCCTGTTCAAGGGCGACGAGGCCAAGACTGGGAAGGTATTGAAGGACGCGGTGGCGCGCTATCGCTACAACGGCAAGCCGGTACGCTGGTTGGGCCGCGGTAGCGGTGCGAGCGATTGGGTGGATATCGCCGGCCCCGAGCAGAATTTCACCGAGTTCAAAGCGGCGTTGCAACTGGCTGATCGCAAGGGTCCGGCGACGGAAATGGATATCGCAAGTTTTGTCGGTATGGTGAAAAACGTCGCCGCGGAATTGAAGGCGCAGGCAGAATTTGCCAACGAAGCCGACGCCTTACGGCGCGCCGAACAACTCGACGAATTTTGCGCCGAGGTTGATTTATCGGTCGGGGTCAATGTCATCAGTACCGACGGTGGTTCTTTTCCCGCAGTGAAAATTCGCGCCTTGGTGGAAGCCGATGGCATGTCGCTGGAGCCCGATGGCGCGTTCCATTTGCGCGACGAAAATGTTACCGAGTTATTTTCCATGGTCAACCAAGAGCCTCGACCGTTTCTTTCCGAGCATACGAAAACCCTTTCGACCACTGGCGTCACCTTCCTTCTCGACGTACCCCGAACGGCAAACGGTTCCATGGCGTTTGATCGCATGGTACTCGCCGCGCGGCGTTTGTCAGGCGCGCTACAGGCGCGCGTGGTAGACGACAAGCGCGTGCCACTGACCGATACGGAGTTAACTCGCATTCGCGCCCAGCTTGAGGAAATCTACGCGCGCATGGCCCGTGAAGGCATCGCGGCGGGAAGCCCCGACGCGTTGCGACTCTTCTCTGAGTGATTTTGGAAGCGGTTGGCGCGCGTCGTGTCGCCGAATTACGCGACGTGATCAATGAGCACAATCATCGTTATTACGTCCTAGATCAACCGACCATTCCCGACGCGGAATACGACAAGTTATTTCGTGAGTTACAGGCGTTGGAAACTGCGTTTCCCGAATTCGTTAGCGCCGATTCGCCGACTCAGCGCGTCGGCGTTGCGCCCGTCGCCGGGTTCGCATCGGCCCAGCATCGCGTGCCGATGTTATCGCTCAATAACGCTTTCAGCGACGCAGACATTCAGGCTTTCGACAAGCGTGTGCGCGACGCGCTGGATGTCGCGGAAGTCGACTATTTCTGCGAATTAAAGTTCGACGGACTGGCGGTGAATCTCACCTACGAGAACGGCATATTGGTGCGCGGTGCAACCCGCGGCGATGGCAGTAGCGGCGAGGATGTGACGGCGAATTTACGCACGATTAAAGCCATTCCGCTACGCTTAACCGGCGCCACCGTGCCGAAAAAATTGGAAGTGCGCGGTGAAGTGATTATGTTCAAAAAAGATTTTTTGCAAATGAATCACCGCCAACGTGAATGCGGCGAAAAGGAATTCGTCAATCCACGCAACGCCGCCGCGGGAGCGTTACGCCAACTCGATCCGCGCATGACGGCGCTGCGGCCGTTGCGATTTTTTTCCTACGGCATCGGAGAAAGCAGCTCGCTGGAAATTGCCGCAACCCATGAGGGGCTATTGCAGCGACTCGCGGCGTTCACGCTACCGGTTAACGCACTCGGTCGCGTCTGCCACGGCGTCGAGGGTGGGTTGAATTTCTATCGCGAGATCGGCGCGCGGCGCGCAACCCTGCCCTACGAAATCGACGGTGTTGTATACAAAGTCAACCGCTTGGATTTTCAATCGCAACTCGGTTTTGTGTCGCGCGCGCCGCGCTTTGCCATCGCGCATAAATTTCCGGCGGAGGAAGCGTTGACGGAAGTATTGGGCATTGATGTGCAAGTCGGGCGTACCGGTGCGTTGACGCCGGTTGCGCGCCTCAAGCCGGTGTTCGTTGGCGGCGTGACGGTGACCAACGCGACGTTGCACAATGAAGACGAAGTGCGGCGCAAAGACGTGCGCATCGGCGATACGGTCACCGTGCGCCGCGCCGGCGATGTGATTCCGGAAGTCGTCGCGGTGTTGCTGGAGCGGCGGCCAGACCACGCCAAAGCGTTCGTGATGCCGACGACCTGTCCGATTTGCGGCTCGCACGCCGTGCGTGGCGCGGACGAAGCCGTGAGTCGATGTACCGGTGGCTTGATTTGTTCGGCGCAGCGCAAGCAGGCGATTCTGCATTTTGCTTCACGCCGCGCCATGGACATCGAAGGCCTTGGCGATAAACTGGTCGATCAATTGGTCGATGCGGGTTTGATCAAATCCCTCGCCGACATTTACGCTGTTTCCCGGAAACAACTTTCCGGACTGGAGCGAATGGGCGATAAATCGGCGGCTAATTTGCTCGAGGGCATCGAGAACAGCAAGCGCACGACCCTGCAAAGATTCATCTATGCGCTTGGGATTCGCACCGTTGGCGAATCCACCGCGCGCGATTTAGCGCGCCACTTCGGTGGCCTGGAAGCCTTTCTGGATGCGGATCTTCAGGCATTGCAGAGGGCGCCAGATGTGGGGCCGGTGGTGGCGCAGGCGGTTGTCGATTTTCTGGCGGAGCCGCATAATCGTGCGGTGATTAATGCGTTGCGCGGTAATGGTATCGTGTGGCAGGAAACAGCGCCGCGTAGCACGAATGAGATCGCGCCGAGTAAAGTGGGCGGCAAAACATTCGTCCTCACCGGCACACTCCCCACCCTAACGCGTGACGAGGC
>JANNMV010000268.1:0-3075 GCA_031398205.1 Pseudomonadota bacterium
AGGTACATCCACGAAAAAAGCACCCGCAGCAGCGGCCCGCTGGTGGAAGTAAACTGCGCCGCGATTCCTGCCGATCAGATCCGCGACAGATACCAATCGGTATCCCTGATGTGACCACCCGGCCAATAATCGATCGAACACCGGCGCGAGCTTCATGCCCTCGAGTTCGGCGTGTAAGGTATAGACGTGCCCCGTTGCGATGAATCGATCCGTCAGCGCCAACAGCGTGGCAGCGACATTCGCTTCGCTCACGCCGTTCAGGCCGATCAATTCGTCCAGCGTTGGCAGGGTTGTGGGAAGCTGTGGACAGTCGATTAACTCACCGCGATAGACCGGAAGAAACGGCGTTTGACCACGGCCGTCGGAGCAATAATCAAAGCCCATGCGCTGCGTCAGGCGTAGCGCGTGGATATTCATCTGCCAGCCGGCCGCGCCGTGGGCCTTGGCGTCGATGCCGAACACCACGCGAAACGCCGCAGCCGCGCGCGCCATTTCGCGCGCCGTCCAGACCGCATCACGGTTGACCACGTTGTCTTGCCATTTAATGTGATCGTAAGTATGAATGCCCACTTCGAAACCGGCATCGCGAACTTGGCGCATGATCGCGCCGCAGCGTTTGCCGATGTGGGGGCCGGGCAACAACGTGCCGTAGCACAAGGTCTTCAAACCGTAGTGATCGACCACCGAAGTACGCGAGACTTTGTTGAGAAACCCCGGTCGCAATACGCGTTTGATGGCGCGCCCCGTATGATCGGGGCCGAGGCTAAACAAGAACGTCGCGTTGGCGTGATGCTTGTGTAGTATTTCCACCAAGCGGGGAACGCCCTCCAGCGTACCGCGAAGCGTATCTACATCAATTTTTAAAGCGAGCTGGTTCAAAAGCGTACTGGATACGAAATTGTTTGGATGCTAACACAACCGTCATGCGCGAAAATACTCGGCTGCGATATACTAGCTCTATGCTTGATTTACCATTACTCGCATACATTCTACTAGCGCTGCTGCTAATGATTATCGTCGCCATCGTTTGGGGTGCGATCGCTCAGGTACGCCTGCGCCGCGAGCTTCCGCAACGCCTCGACGAACAAGTCGAAACCCACCACCGCGCCATGTTGTCCCACCTTCACGATGGCCTGAGCAAGCAAAGCGATCGGCTACTGGGCAGCCAAACTGAAAACACTGAGCGGCTACGCTCTACGGTTCGACAAGAGTTAGATGCGGCGCGCGAGGCAACCCATAGCTTAAAGCTGGCGCAGTCGGAATCCCTTGCCGCGAACCGCGAGGAACTTGTTCGACAGCTCGGCCAGTTGAGTAACGTTCTGCAGCAAAAGCAAGACCTGTTGCGCACCGAAATGCTCGGACAAACCCTGGAGAAATTGGCCGAACAAGCGCGCGCCGGTCAAGCGATGGTGCAGACGACACTGGCTGCCGTGACGCAACAGCTATCGGCACGGGTTGAGGCGCTGAGCGTCAAGGTCGATGAGCGCCTCGATCAAATCAGCGGCAAAGTTAACGAGCGCCTGGAAGAAGGATTCAAGAAAACCAACGAGACGTTCACCAACGTCATGACGCGGCTGGCAACCATCGACGAAGCGCAGAAGAAAATCGACGGCCTGACCACCAACGTCGTCAGTTTGCAGGAACTGCTCGGTGATAAACGTTCCCGTGGCGCGTTCGGCGAAGTGCAACTTGAAGCGTTGGTCAGCAACATATTGCCGAACCAAGCCTACGCCATACAGCACACCTTATCGAACGGCTTGCGTGTAGATTGCGCGATTTTCTTACCCGCGCCGACCGGGACCGTAGCCGTCGACGCCAAATTTCCGTTGGAAAATTACCACCGCATGTTCACCAGCGGCATCACGCCGGCGGAGCGGACCATCGTCGAACGGCAATTCAAAAACGACATCAAAAATCACGTCGATGCCATCGGATCGAAATATATTCTTCCCGGCGAGACATCCGACGGCGCGGTGATGTTCGTGCCGGCGGAAGCGGTATTCGCCGAGATCCACGCCTACCACCCGGAAGTCGTGGACTATGCGATGCAACGGCGCGTGTGGATCGTGTCGCCTACCACGTTGATGGCGGTGCTCAATACCGCGCGCGCCGTGATGAAAGATGTTGAAACCCGGCAACAAATTCATATCATTAAAGATGAGTTGGGTAAACTCGGCAAAGATTTTCTCCGCTTCGATGATCGCATGAAAAAACTTGCCGACCACATCCGCCAGGCCAATCAAGATGTAACGGAGATACACGTCAGCAGCCGCAAGATTTCTGATCGTTTTTTGCAAATAGAACGCGTCGAGCTAGAAGGCGTACCAACCGAGTCCACTACACTGCTGGAACAAAAGGAAAGCAGCTAATCGCAGCCGACTTTGCGGATGGAGTCTAAGTTAGCACCGGTAAATTGATAACAACGGATGACGTTATAAATGACATCGCTGCATGAAAAATTAACCGAAGATCGGGTGCGCCAAAGCATTGATCGCGTAGGTATTGACGCGGCTGATTTCGCCGAACTGGCGCGCCTCGATCACGCCCTAGGCGCAGCGCCGGTCGAGGCTTGGCAGCCGCTCGAGGATTTTATCGACACCGAACTGAGGCGCTTGATCGAGAGTCCTGCGCGCCGTGCTCTGATTGGGCCCACGCTCAAGGCGCAGTTTCGTTCGCTCGCGGGTGCGCAAGTCACGTTTGAAGCGGTCTGCAATCGGTTACAGATTTGGCTCGATCTGCAGTATTTCGGCATGCCGCCGGAGTGGCCCGCCATCGCTTACGAACACTACCTACGCATCGTCGTTGCGGAACTTGCGCGCATCCAATTCGAGCGAAGAACCGAAACCTATGGCGCGTTACGAAAATTCGTCATCCTGCAATTGGGATTGAGCACCGCGGCAATGCTCCACGGCGAGCAGGCGCACTATCGTCAGCAATTGTTCTACGACGCCGGTACGCAGTTGCCTGGGCCAGAATTGTTCCTTGAAACCCTCGGTCAGCGCATAGCCGAAAGTGCCCCGGGAAGTAAGGATATCCTCGCGATACTGATTTTGGAAACGATTTCGTCCCATCGGC
>JANNMV010000326.1:0-2918 GCA_031398205.1 Pseudomonadota bacterium
CTTCGATGTCCACAGCGATCTTCCTCTAAAACAAAGACTGTCCGTTAGAAAAAATGCTGTGCTTTTCTGCGCTACCGTCCCTCAAACGCGCATCGATATTACTTCGCCGACCATGCATCGCCACAAGCCAATATCCGCGCGTCTCGTGGCGTGATGCCTTGCGATAACTAACTCTTCGCCACCTCAACATTCCGCAACCGAATATGCAATTCCCGCAATTGCTTCTCATCCACGGGACTTGGCGCTTGCGTAAGCAAACACTGCGCGCGTTGGGTCTTCGGGAACGCGATCACGTCGCGGATGGATTCTGCGCCGGTCATGAGCGTCACGACGCGATCTAGGCCGAAGGCGATGCCGCCGTGGGGCGGGGCGCCATATTGCAGGGCTTCTAGCAAGAAACCGAATTTGGTTTGGGCTTCTTCGGCGCTGATGTTGAGCGCGCGGAAGACTTTGCTTTGCACGTCTTCGCGGTGGATACGCACGGAGCCGCCGCCCATTTCCCAGCCGTTGAGCACCATGTCGTAGGCCTTGGATAAGCACTTGCCGGGATCGGTGGCGAGCCAATCGTCGTGGCCATCTTTCGGCGCGGTGAAGGGATGATGTAGCGCGACCCAGCGTTTGTCTTCGTCGTCGTATTCGAACATCGGGAAATCCGTGACCCAGATGGGGCGCCAGGCTTTTTCCGCATAACCTTTTTCGTGGCCGATTTTTCCGCGCAACGCGCCGAGGGCATCGTTGACGACTTTGGCTTTGTCGGCGCCGAAGAAAATCAAATCACCATCTTTTGCCCCGCTGCGCTCGACGATGGCTTGCAACGAATCGTCGGAAAGATTTTTGACGATCGGTGATTGCATACCGTCGCGGCCCTTGGCGATTTCGTTGAACTTGATGTAAGCCAAGCCCTTCGCGCCGTAAATGGTGACGAACTGGGTATAGGCATCAATCTCGCCGCGCGACAATTCGCAGCCCTTGGGAATCAACAATCCGGCGACACGCCCACCGACCATATTTGCCGCACCGGCGAAGACTTTGAAATCGACGGTCTTCATCACGTCGGTGAGTTCGGTGAACTTGAACGGCACGCGCAGATCGGGTTTATCGGAGCCATAGAGCGCCATCGCCTCGGCGTAGGTCATGCGCGGGAACGGATCGGCCAACTCGATATTAGCCGCATCTTTGAACACCTTGCGCATCATATTTTCCATGATCGCAGTGATTTCTTGCTCGCCTAGGAACGAGGTCTCGATATCGATCTGCGTGAATTCTGGCTGGCGATCGGCGCGCAAATCTTCATCGCGAAAACATTTGGTGATTTGATAATAGCGATCAAATCCCGAAATCATCAGCAGTTGTTTGAACAACTGCGGCGATTGCGGCAGCGCGAAAAATTCGCCGGCATGCACGCGGCTCGGCACCAAGTAATCGCGCGCGCCTTCCGGCGTCGATTTGGTCAGCATCGGCGTTTCGATGTCGATGAAGCCTTCGCTGTCGAGATAGTTGCGCACCGTCATTGCGACTTTGTAGCGCAGACGCAGATTCTTTTGCATTTGATCGCGGCGCAAGTCCAAGAAACGGTGGGTGAGACGCGTGGTCTCGTTGAGATTTTCATCGTCGAGTTGGAACGGCGGCGTAAGAGAAGGGTTAAGCACTTCGACTTCTTTCGCCAGTACTTCGATTTCGCCGCTGATCAAGTTGCTGTTGATCGTGCCCGCCGGGCGCTCGCGCACTTTGCCGATAATTTTCAATACGAATTCGTTGCGTACTTTTTCCGCGCTGGCAAAGGCCTCCGGCGTGTCGGGATCGATCACCACTTGCACTAAGCCTTCGCGATCGCGCAAATCGATGAAGATCACGCCGCCATGATCGCGCCGGCGATGAGCCCAGCCAAACAACGTGACCGTCTGGCCGAGGTGTTTTTTATTAATGAAACCGCAATAATCTGTACGCATGAAAACTCTGAAGTTGAATCAATGATTGGAAGGCTGATCCGGGCTGACAACGCCCATGGAGATGATGTATTTCAACGCCGCGTCGACGCTCATGTTGAGCTCGATGACATCTTTCTTCGGCATGATCATGAAGAAGCCCGAAGTGGGGTTCGGCGTGGTCGGAATAAATACACTGACGTGATCGCCTTTCAAAATTTCCGCGATTTCGCCATTCGGGTGCCCGGTCTGAAACGCGACGGCCCAGCAATCTTGGTGCGGATAGCGCACCAGCAAAGCTTTGCGGAACGCGTGGCCCTGGCCGGAGAAGAGCGTGTCTGAAACTTGCTTGACGCCGCCGTAAATGGTCTTCACCACCGGGATGCGCGCCAGCAGGCTTTCCCATAGCAGCACCAATCGATGGCCCAATAAATTCGCGGTCAACAACCCAGTGACGAATAACAGTGCGATGGTCAACACCACGCCGACGCCGGGCACATAAAACCCGAGCAGCGTTTCCGGACGATAGGCTTTGGGGATCAGCAATAGGCTCGCGTCCATCCAGCCGTTCAAGAGCGACAAAACCCAAACGGTGATGATCAGCGGAATCCAGACCAACAACCCGGTGATGAAGTATTTACGCAACGGTGAGCCTAAGAACTTGAAGAGTCAGAGCTAGAAGTCGATTTGGTCGACGGCTTATCCACCGTTTTTGTCTCGGATTTGGTTTCCGCTTTGGTGTCCGATTTCGTCTCTGTTTTGCTGTCCGTTTTTGTCTCGGATTTGCTATCGGACTTCGTGTCCTTCGCCTTGCTGCCGCTGTTCTTGAAATCCGTGGCGTACCAGCCGCTGCCTTTCAACTGAAAGCCGGCGGCGGATAACTTTTTCGCGAACGTGGCTTTGCCGCATTCGGGGCAGTCCGTCAACAATGCGGCGCCGACCTTTTGCAGGTACTCTTCCTCGAAGCCGCAGGACGCGCATCGATATTCATAA
>JANNMV010000359.1:0-6950 GCA_031398205.1 Pseudomonadota bacterium
GTTCGCGATGGCGCATAACCGCATCAAGCCAACCGGCAACTTTTAGGCCGAATGTAATTGGCAGCGCGTGTTGCAATAAAGTGCGGCCGACCATCAGCGTGTTGCGATGTTGTTTGATCTGTGCGACTAAGGCGCGGGACAAATCGGCAAGGCCGTGGTCGATTGAGCTGAGCGCATCGCGCAACTGTAGTACGAGGCCGGTGTCGATCGCGTCCTGGCTGGTTGCGCCCCAGTGGACAA
The DNA here is from genome assembly GCA_031398205.1 of Pseudomonadota bacterium. Classification (GTDB taxonomy): domain Bacteria; phylum Pseudomonadota; class Gammaproteobacteria; order Burkholderiales; family JALYOK01; genus JALYOK01. The sequence goes on from JANNMV010000359.1 coordinate 241, forward strand.
ATTTCGCTGCCTCGGTGTCATTGTTCGCGACCAACGCCGTCAGTTGCTTGACTAGCGGAATCGCGACATTTCCGGCCAGTTCCGCATCGCGCGTCAACGCGGCGAAATCGAATTGCGACGAGGTACAATTTTTTTCGATAGCGTCCGCAGCCGCTACTGGAATCACCCCCACGCGGGACTGCGCGCGAGCGAGTGCCGCTTCGAAATCGAGCATGCGTTGGATGCGTGTGTGATCGGAAAAAATGTCGCGCATTAGCAGTCGAAGAACACGGTTTCGTGTTCGCCTTGCAGCATGATGTTCCAGGTCAGGGTTTGGCGATTGCCGGCGACGGCACGCGCAATCAGCGTGTCGCGCCGTGCCGCCGCTATGCTTTGTAGAATTGTGTCCGCATCATTGCTCGGCTCGTCGGGAAAATAAATTCGCGTCACCAGATGCTTGAGCAGGCCGCGCATAAAAATATTCACGGCGATGTGCGACGCTTGTAATTTTGCGCGCGGTCCGGCGACCCGGCCGGGCTTGATAGTGGTGAAACTGAATGCGCCGTGCGCGTCGGTTGCGATGCGGCCATAGCCCTTGAATCCCGCATGCCGGAGCCCATAAGCGCCGTCGCTATCCGCTTGCCACACTTCGATCAGCGCATCGATCACGGCTTTACCGTCGCCGTCGAGCACATGTCCGGAAATATGCACATGCTCCGCCACGCCCAAGTCTGTGGTCAAATCGCTTACCGCGATGGTGCCGAGGCCAATGTGAAAAAACGGTCCGACCGTCTGCGATGGCGTGGCGATTTCGCTCATGTGTGGTCTGCCTCCATCGGTGTTTCTTCGCGGCCGCGCAACACGATGTCGAAGCGATAGCCTAGCGCGAATTGCGGCGTCGTCGTTTCCCAATCGAATGTCGAGATCAAGCGATTGCGCGCTCGTTCGTCGGCCGTGCTGTTGAAAATCGGATCGAATGCCAACAACGGATCTCCTGGGAAGTACATTTGCGTCACCAAGCGTGTCGCGAATGCGGGCCCGAACAGCGAAAAATGAATGTGCGCGGGCCGCCACGCGTTCGGATGATTGCCCCAAGGGTAGGCCCCCGGCTTGATGCTGAGAAAGCGATAGCGGCCCTCGGCGTCGCTGAACGCGCGGCCAAATCCGGTGAAATTGGGATCGAGTGGCGCGGCGTGTTCGTCGCGACTGTGACGATAGCGTCCGGCCGCGTTCGCTTGCCAGATCTCGATCAACGTATGCGGAACCGGCCGATTGTTTTCGTCCAGCACACGGCCGCTCACAATGATGCGCTCGCCGAGCGGTTCACTCTGGTGTTGCTGGGTTAAGTCGTGATCGGTTGCCGCTGTAGCGCCCGGCGAGAATAGCGGCCCCGTCACTTCGGTCAACGTATGCGGCAACAATACCAAGGGCCGCGTCGGCGCGCGTTTTTGCGAGGATTTGTAGGGCGGGTAGAGGTACTCAGGCTGAGTACCTACCGCGGGTCGCCGGTAGCCAATCACTTCAACCACGGTTTATTTTTTGTCCAATTCGGCGAAAACTTCGCGCGCGATTTTGAATGCTTCGACGCCTGCCGGCACACCGCAATACACTGCGGCTTGCATGAACACTTCTTGAATTTCCTCGCGCGTCACGCCATTGGTAATCGCGCCGCCGATATGCAATTTGAGTTCGTGCGGTTTGTTCAGCGCTGTGAGCATGGCGAGGTTGAGCATGCTGCGGGTTTTGCGCGGCAAGCCTTCGCGGGTCCAGATCGCGCCCCAGCAATATTCGCTGATGAATTCTTGAAACGGGCGATTGAAATCGTCGGCGCTTTGCATTGCTTTTTCGACGTAGTCTTTTCCGAGCACGGCTTTGCGCACCTCTAGGCCGCGCGCGAGTAGATCTTTATCCATGTTTACCTCATCCTCAATAAATATTTAAAAAAGACCGCCTGAAACGGCAAGCCCAGCTTGCCGTGCCGCGATGCATGGCCTGGGACCCAGTATCCAGCGGCTGGCCTAGGGCCATGCGGCTCCTGGCGATGCCTGATAAAAATTATGAAATCAATCGGTTCAATTGTATAGCGCTTAGTTCATACCGGCCGATGACTCGCACGGTTTTTTCCGCACTGGCGGGTCCGGCGATCAGATCGATGTTTTTTGTTCCCAGCCAGTCCGCGATCAATAATAACAATGCTTGGTTCGCTTTGCCGTGTTCCGGCGGCGCGGCGGCGCAGGAACGGGACGGTTTGCTCAGTCGATTGCAAGGGTCTGCAACAACTCAAGCGGGGAATCGATGTAGAGGTTTGCCCCCCATTTCGACGGTGGATTGCCGTTGCCGAGATAACCGTAGCGTGCCACGATCGGAGTCATCGTTGCCGCAAGCGCGGCTTGGATGTCGCGTTCGTCATCGCCCACATAGGCGATGTCGGCCGAGGGCGCTATATTCAACCGCTCGGCCGCGGCTAGTAAACCACCCGGATGGGGTTTCGGCTGTGGCACGGAATCGCCCGAGATAATGCACTGCGCGCGACCATCCAAATTCAATGCCGCCAGTAAGGGTAAGGTGAAACGGCTGTGCTTATTCGTGACGATACCCCAGGGAATCCCACGCTGTTCTAACGCACATAGCAAATCGTCCATGCCATCGAACAGGCGCGTAGCGCGGCACAGATTCGCTTCGTACAGCGCGAGATACTCGATCTTCATCGCCTCGTATTCGGCGTGCATCGGCTTGAGCCCAAAGCCGATTTCCAACATGCCGCGCGCGCCCATGGACACCAGCGGACGGGAACGACTCAACGGCAATTCCGTTTTGTCGTAGCGGCGTAGCAGCAAATTGAGCGCGCCGCCCAGATCCGGCGCGGTGTCCACCAGGGTGCCGTCGAGGTCGAACAGCACGGCTTTGACGCTCAAGCGCGGCAACCCATGATGTAGTTAACGCTGGTATCGGAACCCAACGAATAGACTTTGCTGAACGGGTTGTAGCTCATGCCGATTAGATGATCGACACGCAGTTCGGCTTGGCGCGACAGATTCGCCAATTCCGAGGGTTGCAAGAATTTTGCGTAGTCGTGAGTGCCGCGCGGTAACAGGTTGAGCACGTATTCAGCACCGATGATGGCGAACAGATAGGCCTTCGCATTGCGGTTAATCGTAGAAAAAAATACCCAGCCGCCCGGCTTGGCCAAGGTCGCGCAGGCGCGCACTGTCACGGCCGGATCGGGGACATGTTCGAGCATTTCCATGCAGGTCACCAGATCGAAACTGTGGGGACGTTCGAGTGCTAAATCCTCGGCGGAAATCAGGCGGTAGTCGACCGACTGACCGCTTTCCAATAAATGCAGTTTCGCGACCTTGAGCGGTTTGTCGCCAAGATCAATGCCGGTCACCGCCGCGCCGCGCGCCGCCATGCTCTCGGCGAGAATGCCGCCGCCGCATCCGACATCAAGGACGGACTTGCCGTGCAGCCCGACGTTGGCGTCGATGTGGTCGAGGCGTAGCGGATTGATTTCGTGCAGCGGCTTAAACTCGCTGTTTTTGTCCCACCAACGGTGGGCGAGATCTGCGAATTTTTTCAGTTCGAGTGGATCGACATTCATGTGCGGTTCTCGATGGCGATCTTGTCGCGCCAAGTTTGTGCCTTCGCACGTATCCCGTCCAGATCAAGATGCATCGCGACACGATTCTCGATTAGCATCTTTCCCGCGATCCAGACATGGCTCACATGCTCGCGTCCTGCCGCATAAACCAAGTGGGAGGTGACATCGTAGCAAGGCAAGGTTTCCACACTAGATAAATCGACGGCGACAATATCGGCGGCCTTGCCTACTTCGAGGGAGCCGATTTCGTGGTCGAGGCCAATCGCGCGGGCGCCATGCAACGTGGCCATCGCCAACGCTTGGTGGGCGGGCATGACATCAGCCCGCCCCGTACTGCCTTTTGCGAGTAGCGCTGCAAGCCGCATTTCCGCGAACAAATCGAGTCGATTGTTGCTGGCGGCGCTATCGGTGCCCAGTGCAATGTTGACGCCAGCCCTCAACAGCGAGGCGCTTGGAGCGATGCCCGAAGCGAGTTTGAGATTGGATGTTGGGCAATGTACGACGTGGCAACCTTGTTGCGCTAACAGAGCGATTTCATAGGGCGCGAGGTGGACGGCATGCACCGCAACCAAGTTAGGGCCGAGTAGGCCCAGACGACTCAACCGCTCGATTGGGCGTAGTCCGTGCTGGGTTTGGCTTTGATTGATCTCGTCCTCGGTCTCGTGAACGTGAATGTGGATCGGCACATTGAGTTGTTCGGAATAGGTCAGCACCTTCGCTAAACTTTTATCTGAAACCGTATAAGGCGCATGGGGTGCGAGACAAAACTTAAGCAAGGATTCGTCGCGAAACGCATCCCGCGTTTCCAGGCCGCGATGCAGGTAGGCGTCAGCATCGCCGGCATAAGCCGAAGGGAACTCGATGACGATAATGCCCAGCACCGCGCGCATTTGTGCATGCAGCGTTGCTCGGGCCGCTGCCTCGGGAAAGAAATACATGTCGTTAAAACAAGTGATCCCGCCGCGCAGCATCTCGGCGCAGGCCAATAGCGTGCCGTCGTAAACGAAGGTTGGCGAGACATGGGCCGCTTCCGTCGGCCAAACATGATCGTTCAGCCACGTCATTAGCGGTAAGTCGTCGGCAAGACCGCGCATCAATGTCATAGCCGCATGGGTGTGGGCGTTGATCAATCCTGGAATAACGGCGTGATGGGGTAGGCTGACACGTTGGCGCGGCGCGTAACGCGCGTCGGCCTCGGAAGTCGGTAGCAACGCAACGATGCGTCCGGCGGTTACGGCGATGCTGTAGTCGTGCAGTGTGGCGTGTGCGGGAACGACGGGCACGATACTGCGCGCATCGATTAACGTGTCTATCGCAATCGGCATAGGATTTAGGGTGAAAAAAAAGCCCCGCACTAGGCGGGGCTTTATTGTAGCGAGTTTCGCTTACTTCTGCTTCACACCGTGAACTTCAACATCCACACGGCGATTCGGTTGCAAGCAGCGGATCAACTTCTTGGTGGCCTTGTTGCCTTTGCACTGAACAACCGGTTCTCTCTCACCACGACCTTTGTCGGCCATCTTGCCGCCATCAACGCCTTTCTTGATCAAATAGTTCTTAACGGTCTTGGCGCGACGTTCCGATAGGCGCTGGTTATAGGCGTCGGAACCGAGGCGATCAGTGTGGCCGATGAGATCGATGTGATCAATCGTTGCAGTGATATAGCCTTTGATCTTGTCTGCTACCTCGTCGAGTTTCGCGCGCCCGGCGGCTGACATGTCTTTCTCGCGATAGCGATCAAACTTGAACAGCACATCGGCGGACAGGCTGATTTTCTCGAACTCGGGAGCTGGGATCGGCGCGGGTTTCGCGGCGGGCATTTGCACATTGCCACTAGGCGTTGCGCTTTCGCCAGCCGGTGCGGTGTTACGCACCGTACCTGGGACCGCTGCAGCGGGGGCGCTAGGTGCTGCGGCGCCACTGCTACTCTGCGGACGGGCGGGTGCAGGAACATCCATCGAGCCCTCTTGGGCGCGCACGATTTGCGTCGGTGGGGCTGGAACAGGCGGCGGGGGAGGAGAATCCTTCAACGCATCGCTGGCCGCGCCGCTATCCATCGCTTGGCTGTCGTCGGTCAAGGCGCCATGCGCTGCACGGCGACGCGGACTGGTCGGGAACGTATCCGCCGCGTCGACAGTATCGGCTGCAGCCATACCGGCGGCCGAGTCAATGCCAATCGGGCTGGTGTTCCGAACCGTGCCTGGAACCGAGACTGGCGGGGCAGCCATTGCGGCAGCCGCCGTGTCGACACCACCGCTCGGGCCGGTATTCTTAACCGTTCCTGGAACGTCGGTTGCGGGTGCATTAGGAACCGCCGCAGGCGCAGCGGCTGCGGCCGGCGCAGGCGCTGCGGCCGGTGGTGCAGGCGCTGCGGCCGGCGCAGGGGCTACGGCCGGTGGTGCGGGCGCCGCGGCTGGCGCGGCCGCAATTGCTTTACCGGCTTGGTACGCACAGTCCGCCGGGTGATCCGGGCTGTTGACGGAGTAACCTAGATTGACGCAACCGCCAAAACCAGTACGAACCGGCATTTTCTGACCATCCGCCAGGTGGCCGTGGGTGGCTTCGCCAACCTGGTGGCCACCGGCGACGGTTGCGCCGTCGGCGGCCGCGACGGCCGCCGACGCTGCTGCAGGCTTTGCGTCAGCCATTGCCGCAGCAGGTTTCTCTGCCATGGTTTTTGCCGTGCCGTCGCATCCTGCGGTACTGCCACCGGCGGATTCAACGCAACCCCCGGCTCCGGCAGCTACCGAATTTCCGCTGCCATCTTTGACGTTTGCGACTGAGCCACCGCCGGCGGCTTTTGCGGTCGACGCAACAGCAGTACTAGCCGCAGCGCCGCTGGCGGCGGCTGCCTTGCTTTCCGCCATCATCTCTTTTTTGTCGGCCATCGCATCTGGCGCGGCGCTAGCGGCCGCCTTTGGGCAACCACCGCCTGCCGAACCCGCGGACTCGACGCAATCACCGAAACCAGAACGAATCGCGCCACCACTACCATCCTTCAAGGCGCTGAAATCATGCGCGAGAACGCCGTAACTGACGGCAAGCCCCGCCGCGATTGCGGCACTAATGGCCCCTAACCGTAGTTTTTTCATCTATCACTCCCGAAAATTAAAAGCATCTTTACCAAACC
>JANNMV010000395.1:0-2734 GCA_031398205.1 Pseudomonadota bacterium
GCCAGGATGCGCGGCAGCTCGGCACGTAGGAAGCGTTGTCCCTGCCGTACCGCAACGCCGCGCTCCAGCAGGAAGGCACGGATTTGATTGATGATGCCAGTGCGCTGGCTGACCAATCGTTCACGCACCCGGTGCAAGGCCTGCAAGTCGAGTTGTGCGACAGTCTTGGTCGCAACGAACTTCATCGTCGGGTGAAGTGCGTGAACTACACCGCTCAACGCCAAGCTAGAAATGATTGTGATCGTGATTCGAAAAACACTGATCATACAAAATCTTTACTCGCTTAGTATTCCGCCGAGTATATCTTGATGGCCGATTGAGCATCAACTCGTCGCGGATCCTTAAAACAAAACTGGCGCGGTTCGCACCGCGCCAGTGTCCTATCATTCGACGTTTAACCGCTGGATGTTTTTCTTACCACCTACGCCACGGGTCTGGCACAAACTGTCCCGGGAATGCGCGCGGCAGATGACGGCGAGCATGACGCTCGGTTGGAATGATGCCTGCCGCAGCGAGATTCCGATAACTATCGTAGTAGATCGTAATCACTTCGTTCGGGCGATTCGATTCCCGCTCGAATTCCACTTGGCGGACATCGGAGCGCTCGTCGCGGCCGTGGCCGGTGCCGAGTTTTTCGTCCGGTTGCGGGACGCGGCTGCGATAGCTTTCGTTGCTTGGTGCACTTTGCGATTGCGCCTTCGAATCCGGTACGCTATAGCGACGTCCATCGTCGCGCCCGCCGTTGTCATACGGACGATAGTCATAGTCGCGCGACGGCGGATCGTATTGTTTGCTGCGGAATACGGCGACGCCGATCACGCCGACATCGTCGGGGCGATCGGTGCGCGCGGCGTAGGAATCCGGTAATTCCGTAAAATAAAATCGCGCGACACGGTCGGTACTCTTGCGCCAACCTTTGATATCGGTTTGTTGCCACGGCGTGAGCATGTAGCCCGATTGTTTCGGCGTCGCGGTTTCGCCGCTGACGACGTTGACGCCGTCGACTGACACGACGCCGAGCACATCGCGTGCGCTTTGGCTGCGCAGTGTGATTTGATATTCGTTACCGGGTTTGCCGGCGACGTAATATTTGCCGTGGTGAAAATAGATCGGCAGTTCCCGTTGTTCGTTGCGATCGTAGATCGCGACGTCGGCAAGCGTGCCCACGGCGTGGGCTTGGGTTGATAACGTTGCGACGACAACTGCACTTAAAATTCCGAACCGGCTCATGATGGTCTCCTTGGGTTAGTCGGTAATGCCTTAACGACCGGAGGGTACGGAATGGCTCACATGCATTTGTATCAAGTTGTAATGGAACTGAGGCAATGCCAGGGGCCGGATCCTGCTTGCCTTCTGGCATGGCATGCCTGGGGAGGAAGCATTCATGCGCATCTTCAAGGTATGTCTTGGGTGAATGGCTTTAACAAACGTTGTCCCTCATGGCGTTAGGCCATGAGGGTGGGCGCAGCGTTAGTAAGAGCGACGATGATTCTATTCAGCAACCACCAATGTCGCCTCGGTCGGATCATTCGGATCGCGCGCGCCGCGTCGCCCGTTGCCCATTACCAGCAGTAGCGGCAAGCCGAGCACCGCGCCGATGGCGAGCAACGCGAAATCGGCGGTGTAGCCAAACATCGCCGCTTGCCGATTGATTTCCTTCTCGAGTTTTGCCTGGCCTACCGGCGTGGCGATGTTCCAATGCTTCGCGACGGCTTCGCTTTGCATTGCGTCGCGAAACGGCGTGACCTGCTCGACCATTTGCCCATGATGCACGGCGCTGACATGCACGAAGTAAGCGAATGCAAGCGATACGCCAACGCTGGCGCCGACACTGCGCACGAGGTTGAATACGCCGGCGGCTTCGGTACGTTGATGGACGGGAAGCGTTGAAAAAGCCAGCACTTGCGTGGGCACGAGCATGATGCCGGCGCCGAGGCCTTGCAAAAATCCGGTCCAAATGATCGGCCACTCGCCGACGTTGATATTCCATGTCGCCATCTCCGCGCTTGAGACGGCAAGGCTTAGCAAGCCGATGGCCATCAGTATGCGCGGCGAGACGCGATGCACGATGCGTCCGCTGATGAGCATGGCGCTCAAAAGACCGACACCGCGCGGCGATTGCAGCAGGCCGATGGTGTCGATGTTGTAACCGCGAATTTCCGCCAAGAATGTCGGCATCATGACCATGGTCGGCAGTGTCAACAAGCCATAGCCGAACACGAAGGCGAGCGCAAAAAAGAAACTGCGTTGGGTAAGCATGCGCAAGTCGAGAAAGGGATTGCGTGTCGTCAAACTGTGGGCCAGAAAAAGATAAAAACCCAACACGCTCAAACATGCCTCCAGCACGATTTCGCCCGACTCGAACCAATCGAGCCGCCCGCCGCGATCGAGCATCATTTGTAACGCCCCGAGGCCGAGGGCCAAGGCCAAAAAGCCAAACCAATCGAGGCGATGCCGTGGATTTTTTTTTGTTTCCGGGACGAAAGCGAGAATACCGAGCCAAGCGAGAATGCCGAACGGAATATTCAAATAAAAAATATAGCGCCAGCTCATGTATTCAGTGACGTAACCGCCGATGGTCGGCCCGATCACCGAACCGAATACGGCGCCGGTGCCCCACAGCGCCATCGCCCGGCCGTGTTGTTCCGTCGGGTAGGTGTCGAGCGTGATGGCTTGGGATAACGGAATGATGAACGCGCCGCAGAGGCCTTGAATGAGGCGTGCGATTACTTCA
>JANNMV010000399.1:0-2227 GCA_031398205.1 Pseudomonadota bacterium
ATTGCTGCGCAACAACAGAATCGCATCGTCCAACTCGCGCGCCATTTTTAGCGGCCACCAATTCACGCCCGCGGCGACGATGCCTTCGATGCTGTCCGGCTCAACCGCGGTTGGCGCGTAGACGGTGATGGTCACTTTGCGTTGCTCGCGATCGAAAATCACATCGACGGTTTCGTAGTGATAGCCCGCATTATCAATAATTCGTTTCAGTGGCGTGAGTTTGACGCCTTGGGCATTGGCAGAGCGGGTGCTGGTTTGGGCCAACGCTTCAGCGCGTTGCTTGACCGTCGCAGAAAACTGCTGCGGCTTCGCATGGCCATCGATCAGGCGCCAAGCCAGCGCTTTTTCTGCGCGCAAGCCTTCGCTGACGGTGCAAAAAATATCGGCGTGATCGCGCCGCACTTTGCGTTTGTCGGTCAAGCGCGTCAGGCCGCCGGTGCCGGGCAACACGCCGAGTAACGGCACTTCCGGCAAACTCACGCTCGAGGAGCGATCGTCGATCAGCAAAATTTCATCGCAAGCCAACACCAATTCATAGCCGCCCCCAGCGCAGGCGCCGTTCACCGCGGCGAGGAATTTGATACCGGAATACTGGCTGCTGTCTTCCATGCCATTGCGTGTTTCGTTGGTGAATTTGCAGAAATTCACTTTCCACGCATGCGACGAAATGCCAAGCATATAGATGTTCGCGCCCGAGCAGAAAATACGATCCTTCGCACTGGTGACGATGACCGTCGCCACTTGCGGATGCTCGAAGCGGATACGCTGCAATGCATCGTGCAATTCGATATCGACGCCGAGGTCGTAGGAATTGAGCTTCATGCGATAACCAGAGCGGATGCCTTGTTCTTCGTTGACATCCAGGGCCAGCGTCGCGATGCGGCCGGCGACGGATAATTTCCAGTGGCGATAACGATCCGGATGGGTGTCGAAATCGACCCAGTCCGAAACGTTCGCTGCCAATTGGGCGGTGGTGAGCGGTGAATTCATGGCCATTCCTTATTTTGCATTCGCGAGTTGTTGCAACAAACGCAGACTTTGTTCCGGCGTTTGCGCACTGGTATCGACCGTGCTATCGGCTTTTCCGTAGAGTGCCGCGCGGCCGCTCAAGATTTGTCGTAAATCATCCATGGCCGATTTGTTGCCCGCCATGGGGCGCATGTCGCCCTGCGCGACGACGCGGTTCATGTGTTCTTGCGGTTCGGCTTTCAGCCACACGGTGTAACACGACGACAGCAGCAAATCGAACGTCGCCGATTCGGAGACGATGCTTCCACCGGTGGCGATGACGATGCGATCATTGGATTCGATGGCGGCTTCCAACGCGCGGCGCTCGAAGCGGCGATAGCCCGACTGGCCATACAGCGAAAACAATTCGCTCAAACCCATGCCCGCCAGGCGTTCCACTTCGCGGTCCAGCTCGATGAACGGCCAGTTCAATTTCTTCGCCAATTTCGCGCCCAACGTTGATTTGCCCGCGCCGCGCAAGCCGATCAGCGCGATACGTTGCCGCCGCTCTTGCTCCGCCTTGCCGTGCTCGTGCACTAGCCGTTTGCGCAGATCCGTTAGCTCGGCTTCGGGAAGTCGTTGCAACACTTGATTGATGACTTGCAACTCGGCTTGCAGCGGGCCGTCTTCTTGGAATAACGAGGCGAGGGAAATATTCAGTGCGCCGGCAATTTGTTGCAGCAACAGAATCGAGATGTTGCCTTTACCCGATTCGAGTTGCGCCAGGTGCCGTTCCGATACTTGAGAATGCGCGGCGAGCATCTTGCGCGTCATGCCACGCCGCGCGCGCCATGCCCGCACGCGCTGGCCAAGGGTTTGAAGAAAGCCATGGTCACTCAACTCGTTTTCGAGTTCGGATTTAGTCGGCGGGGAAACGCTGTCAGGCATGGAAACGCATGTGAAAAATAACGCATGAAATTAACATAAAATGCATAATACTGCATGTTTCCGAGAGATGCAAGCGCGCGTTCTTCGTCGCCATATTTTGCTTTGGCAAACGTATTCGTCGGTCGAACCGTGTGTTGTCAAAAAGCAAAAAACCGTCAATCATTCGATCGATAACGATTGGATCGTGGCGCAAAACTAGAAGAATTGGGTGCAGTGCTTAACTGCGGAGTAGTGCTCGAAAAACATTTACGATGGGCTGCGTTGCGATTGGCTACTGACCCGTGCCCTGTGTTGCGCAATGATCGGCCATGCGCGAGCGGCAAGCCACGAG
>JANNMV010000410.1:0-5920 GCA_031398205.1 Pseudomonadota bacterium
AACACCGATGGGGCCAATGGCGTGCTGGGAATCAATATTCCTTCGCTTATCTCGATTGCCGCGAGTGAGCCATACTTCCACAGCGGCGCTGCCCAGACGTTGGATGGGTTGCTGGAAAACGTCGAACATCGGAAGCTCGGCACCGGGGTCGATACGCTCACCGAACCCGCGGATCGCGCCAAGCTGGTGAAGTTCCTGAAGTCCATCGACCTCACAAGCTCGACGTTCCCAGAGAAAACGATGAACGAGGCCAGAGCGCTCTGTCTGCCGTAACCGGCACGAGGCGGTGGTGTGGAATCCCATGCCGCCGCGTCCAATCAATGCATCAAAACCGTTCTCAAGCTCAACTGAACCTTTAGAAAATCCAAGGCGCAACATGTTTTTTTCTCCATCGAGTCCGGGTCAGCGTAAAGTGCGCGATGCCCTGCAGGCAAGGGCGATCAGCGCCGCTCTACCGGGCCGGCGGCGCCAGCGGGCTCACATTCCACTGGTCAAAGAGGGGCGCCTGGCATACCATGCCGAGGCCAGCGTACGATGTGAGAATGTAATAATGGTTGGTCCGAGCAGCACTCGCGATAGCTCAGTTAGTTACACTGAGCCCGGAGCAGACGACGCCGCTAGGCTGATGCGTGCCGTGGCCAAGAAGGACCGTCGCGCTTTCGAGACGTTGTACTACACCTATACGCCGCGGCTGGGACGCTATTTGCTAAGGTTGCTGAAGCGGCATGAGGTGGTCGACGAAGTTCTAAACGACGTTATGTTGGTGGTTTGGCAAAGTGCGGATCGATATGATCCAAAACTATCGCGCCTGTCAACTTGGCTGTTCGGGATTGCACACAATAAAGCGCTAAAGGCATTGTCGAAGGTTTCACGGCATCAAAGCGAAGTGTCAATCGACCCAAACGAATCGGACGATTTTGCCGAGGCATCCGAAAGCACCGATCCGGCTACGCGTTCCGATCCGCACAACCCCGAACAGACGTTGATCGGGCGGCAGCTTGGTCATGCCTTGCAATGGGCTGTTGAGTCCTTATCGGCGGAACATCGTTCGGTGATTGAGTTGGCATTTGCGGAAGACTATTCCTACCAGGAAATCGCGACGACACTGGACTGCCCCGTAAATACCGTTAAGACCCGAATGTTTTACGCGCGCAAGCATCTTGCCGAGTTGCTGACGCGCTACGAAGGCGGCGCTCAAACAATGGTCAGGAGGAACCTGTCATGACAGCTCAACGAAATTTCGACGGCCGAGATCACGATTACGTCTGGGAATTATTGCCTTGGTACGTCAATGAAGGACTAAGCCCCCAGGAATTCAATGAAGTCGAAACGCATCTGAAGGATTGTTCGATATGTCGACAGGAAGTGGCGCGCTGCCGAGAACTTAGCGAATCGGTCAAAACTAGTCAGAAAGAAGTCTGGACGCCATCGCCTGCGCATTTTGCCAATATACTTGCCAACGTAACTGCGCTCGAAAACCGGCGCATAAAATCTCCTGACGCCTCCGGTTGGTTCGCGAAATGGTTTCCTTGGCTCGGCGATACACCTCGGCCCGCGCGTTTCACCCTGGCGTTTCAGGGTGCTCTCGTTATGGTATTGGCAACGACTTTGCTGGTTCGCGCATTCGTTCCGACCGCGGGCTACCAAACTTTATCGAATCCCGCCGAACCCACCGCAACGCGGGCGCAGCAGGTGCGCCTAGTCTTCGCTGAGGATATCACCGAGAAAGAATTGCGCGGGTTGCTGCTTGAGATTCCGGCACGATTTATTGCAGGGCCAACAGCGCTCGGCGTTTACACAGTCGCGGTGGACGCATCCACTTCAAATGCGCGGCCGATCCAACACGCCCTTGCGCAACTGCGCGCGCATCCAAAGGTACGGCTGGCGGAAATGGCCGGGGTAACAAGCGAATGAACAATTTGCCCCGAGGCATGCGCACTATCTGGATGGGTTGGTTGAGCGTCATGGCCTTGGTGTTGGCGGGATGTGCGGCGACGGATCGGCGCGCAAGCCCAAGCGCCGATATGCCAAAGCAATTACGCGATGGCCAGATTATCGTAACGCTACGTGACGCTACGCCGGAAGAATGGGCGAGCACCGCGAAAATATTGAGTGAGGAATATCGGTTACGCGAGGTCGGCAATTTTCCATTGAGTTCGATCCGCGTTCAGTGCATCGTTTACCAAATACCCGACGACCGGTCGCTCGAGAGCGTCGTCGACCAACTCCGGCGTGATCGGCGCGTTGAATCGGTGCAAGCCAATCAAGTGTTTGCCGGCGTGCGGGGTGGCCACAGCGATCCCTACGCGGCTCTGCAATATGGCGCAACGGCGATACGCGCCGACCGCGCGCATCGCATGAGTACCGGCAGGGGCGTTCGCATAACCGTGATCGATACGGGTATGGATCAGGATCATCCGGACTTGCGCGGCCGAATCGTGAAGGTAGCTAATTTTGTCGAAGGCGGAGAGAAATCGTTTGCTCAGGATCGGCATGGCACGGCGGTTGCCGGCATCATCGGCGCCCGCGCCAATGATGGCGTGGGGACCTTCGGCATCGCCCCGGACGCCGAATTGTTAGCGGCAAAAGCGTGCTGGTATCCGCAAGCAAACAACGGCGCCGCGCTATGTAGCAGTTGGACCCTCGCTAAGGCCCTTGATTTTGCGATCATATCGGATTCGCGCGTCATCAATATGAGCCTCAGCGGGCCGGCGGATTCACTATTGGAACGTTTGCTTCGAGCTGCGGAAAGCAGAGGGATTATCGTTGTTGCCGCCGCGGCACAGGATGCCGATGCACCGGGTTTCCCGGCATTGATGAACGGTGTGACTGCGGTAATTGCCAGTAACTCTAAGGCCGAGGTGCAGGTACCGGTGTGGGCAACCGACAAGGTGTTACTCGCGGCCCCCGGTATCGAAATTCTTACGACGGCGCCCCGGGAAAGTTATGATTTTCTTTCCGGCAGCTCGCTAGCCGCCGCCCATGTGACAGGTGTCGTCGCGCTATTGTTGGAACACCGGCCGCGGCTTACCCAAAGCGAACTCTGGACATTGCTGACCGCCACCGCTCGGCCCGTCGTTATACCAGTGGGTACCACGGCGGCGATCGTCGGCGTAGTCGATGTCTGCGCGGCACTCGGCAAGCTATTGGGACAGTCCGACTGTTTTTGAGTTGTGGCCTGGGCGCTATACTGTCGCCATGAACCTCCTCGGCGCCCATAAATTCGGCAATCCGTCACTGGCAATAACGTCGCTCGCATTACTCGCCGTCATGACCTCGACCGCTGCGGCGGACAGCCTTATCGAGGCCATTATAGGTGGCACACCCGACGTATTTTTACGCTATCGCTATGAAAGGGTGGAGGATGCCCGCCCAGGGTTGAAGCGTGCCTATGCGTCTACGTTGCGCAGCGCGCTAGGCTATCAAACGGGAGCCTTCCACGGGTTCAGCGCGTATGGTCAATTCGAAGACGTCCATGCTATCGGTCAGGATCGTTACAACGACGGTGGCGCCAACGAAATGAGCGACCGTGCGGTAGTCGTCGATCCCGAAGACAACGAAATCAATCAGGCGTTTCTGCGCTTCAGCCGCATCCCAACAACGGTGGTTACGTATGGCCGACAGGAGATCACTCACCGCGAAGCGCCGTTACATCGCTATGTTGGCAACGTGTTATTCCGGCAAAATTTTCAGAGCTTTGATGCGTTGCGCGTGGTGAATTTATCATTGCCGCAATCCACGATCGACTACGCTTACGTGTGGAACGTTAATCGGATTTTCGGCGAGGATAATCCGCTGCCAGATGCCAGTGATTTTCGCATGCATAGCCATTTTCTCAATGTGCAGTATGGCGGCCTCGGGTTTGCCAAGATAGAAGGCTATGGCTATCTGCTCGACTTCGAAAGCGCGACTGCCCAACGTTTATCAACGGCCACTTTGGGCCTGCGCATCCAAGGTGACTATGTTCTGGCGCCCAAAACGAAACTGACCTACGCGGCTGAAGTTGCCAATCAACGGAACTTCGAAAGTAATCCCAACCACGTTAACGTCAACTATTTCGCCGCTGAGTTGGGCCTCAATCGAACAATTGGCGGCGTCATCGAAGCGCTGGGGCTTCGGATGAATATCGAAATCCTGGGTGGTAAGGGCGGTGTCCAGGCGTTCCAAACGCCGCTGGGAACCAATCACGCGTTCCAGGGTTTTGCCGATCGCTTCCTAGTCACGCCCGGTGATGGCATTCGCGACATCTTCGCGACGATTAGTATGAAAGCTTTGGGCGCCCAATTTTCAACCAGCTATCACGTCTTCAACGCAGATCGTGACAACTATCGCTATGGAACAGAATGGGACTTGTTGGTCGAGCGTGCATTCGCTAAAAGATTCCTCGTCGGATTGAAGTACGCGGATTACCGCGCCGACCGCAACGCACTAAACGTCACACGAAACACGGCGAGCGAGCAGGCGTTCGATCTGACTAAATTCTGGGCTTACGTGCAGTACAAATATTAGTTTACGTTGATCAACGCCGTTCGCGCCGACGCAAATCGGGCGCCAGCAGTCAAAACCCAATTGGAAAAATTAACCCTACCGCGCGTAGGCCGGTGTGGGGGCGAGGCCCGCGACCCCACCTCGTGGGGCGCGCCGGACGAACTCGCTCAATCATTGAAGCCACAATCATCCTCCGCATCCAGCGTACTTCCTGGCGAAAACCTTGCCTTCCAGTAATTGACTGCGGCGATGGCCCTCGCCTCCGGTACGCGCTCTCCATAGCGTTCGCAGGTATGAGCGAACTCGTGCGCCATGAGTCCGGCATAACATGCGCGCCGTTCCGGCTGAGTAAGGCCGGCGACCTTGTCGAAGAACGACTGGTAAATCTTGATCTTCTTGGCGAGACCCGACGCCTGGCCGAGCTTACACGCCTGCTCCCCGTTTTTGGTTTTACAGTCGTATTTCGCCAAGCACTCTACTTTACCGTTAACCTTGAGACGATCACGGGTACAGTTACCAAGACCGGAACCCGTAGCCGCCTCAATCGTGCGCTCGAAGTTAGTCCAGTCATCGACGATGTTCCACGCAACGGCGAGGATGTCCACGTCTTGCGTGGCATTGCATTCATCGGTTTCAAGGGAAATCGTGGTGGCAGGGGTTACCGGATCAGCGCCCGCGCCGGGCGGCAAATCCAAGTCCCGGCAGTCAGGGTCTGCGTCTGCGCTGCACACCGCCAAGTTACACGCGCCATCCTTAGCGCAACGCGGGTTATCCTCCGTGTCTAGCGCGGCTAAAGTTTGACCCGATGCGCTCGTAACCGACAACAACGCAATGATTGCAGCGAGTGAAACGCTTGCACAACAGCGCAACGATAGTGTCGAGAATGTTTTCATGGATTTCTCCTAATCGAAAGTGAATGGCTAAGGTTTGTGAGACCCGGCTTTTTGGCGATACTCGCTCGTCTTCTACCCAATGATTCCCGCCGAACCCAAAAAAGGTTCAACGAGCTGATGAATTTTTCGAGATTGGCGAGCGAAGTTGCGGCCACCGTGGGCGTGAATAATTCACACACGCATTGAACCTTTGATCACCACTGCTGCAGAAAGCGAAATCAACAGGATTAGCGACTAACTCATCGACGTGCCCGTCGGCGGATGTAAGCACATTCGGAACTATCCTAAGCGTCGCGGATGTTCCTGTCTGACGATCATCCTAGACGTATTTTGCGCATGGGCGAATAAGCCTCACCTATATTAAAAGAAGTGCTTTCAACAGGATCAACGATTCGGCGCCAGGCTCTTTCGATGGTCATTAGTTGCCGCCCAACTACCCCGTAGCGCGTCAGCGATAGGTTGTCCGGGTCACGCTGAAATTGGGCAAAGTCTTGGCGAAAGGCGGCATAAATTTTTCGGTTCATGTTGAGTAATTGGTC
>JANNMV010000470.1:0-3508 GCA_031398205.1 Pseudomonadota bacterium
ATGCAGGCGCGGGCGATGGAGTTTGAAGGCGCGAAAAAAACCGAAGCGTTTTGGGAACGTTTGCCCGACGATCAGCCGGCGTTCATGCGCGCCATTGCTCGCGAAGCGGTCGACGATTGGAACGGCTTATTTCTCTATGCCGGTCAATGGGCAAAAGACGACGCCGGAAATCCAGAACCCTGGGTCGCGCTGGGGAAATCCCTGTTTCGCTTAAATCGTTACAGCGACGCGATTGCCCCGCTGAAAAAAGCCATCGAACTTGAGCCAAACCACAGCCAAGCATGGTTTTATATCGCGCAATCTTATCGTGACACGGGTGATAAACAATCACTGGCAGAGGCGTTGGAAAAATTATCGAGACTTGATCCCATTGCAGCGCAATCGGTCACGCATTGAGTGGCCCGACGGGGTGGCCTACGAGGTGGCCTACGAGGTGGCCTAGGGCCAGGGCCAGAGCCGCGCCAATACGGGGTCGCCTAGGGCGACTGGTTCCGGGCGCGGTTACCGTGGCGCTAATTTCAGCGCGACCTGCGCCAGCCGCTTGCCCAAAGCGATGGCTAATTTCTTTTCGTCATCGCTGATCGGCGCTTCGTTGGCGTGGCCCGCGACATGGCTCGCGCCATAGGGCGAGCCACCGCTTGTGGTGGCCGATAACGCCGACTCCGTGTAAGGCAATCCGACGATTAGCATGCCATGATGCAACAGCGGCAGCATCATGGAAATGAGCGTGGTCTCTTGGCCGCCGTGTTGGGAGCCAGTCGAGGTGAAGACCGAGGCAGGCTTGCCGGCGAGGGCGCCGTTAAGCCATAGTTCGCCTGTGCTATCCCAAAAATATTTCAGCGGCGCGGCCATATTGCCAAAACGCGTTGGCGAACCGAGGGCCAAGCCAATACATTCCTGCAAATCCTTGAGTTCTGCATAGGGCGCGCCGGAATCGGGCACTGCGGGGGCAATCTGTTGGGTGATCGGCGCAACTTTGGCAACCGTGCGCAGCCGCGCTTTCACGCCGGGCACTTGTTCAATCCCGCGCGCGACGAACTGCGCGAGCTGCTTCACGGCGCCGCCGTGGCTGTAATACAGCACCAGAACCTCGCTCACAACACTACGCCGCTATAAACTGGAATAGGTCGAAGTGAGTGGTTTGTTCGACCAGGCGCGTGGCTTTGATGCGATCGATGCGGTCTTCGTGTTCCAGTTTGTATTCCATGCCTTCCCGATAAGTATCGCGCGGTGTCAGAATCGTCGCGGCTTGCCGTAGGGCCTCCATGCTCGGGAGTAACAGCGCGTCGCGTTTTTGCACCAAGGGGCCACTGGCCGGTTCGATGTACAGCGGAATGCCGCTCGGGGCGAGAAACTGTATGCCGAGTTCGATTTCTTGTGCGTCGTTCGATTGCACCCAGCGCGCCGCGCCAATGTGCCAGGAATTAAGGCCCGGCAACTTAACCCCGATGATCTCGCCGACCGCCACCAGGGGTTTGGAATCGGGCGTTTTGCGCAACGCTAAGCCGGTTGCGCTTTGGTTCACGATCTCGCAATGACTAGTCAAATAGTCCGGCCGGATTTCGCCAAGCGCTCCTGAAGTAACCGCGGTCAAAGATACGGTTGCCGCTGATCGTAGGCGCGCTTGCTCTGCACTCAACGCCGGATCCAATTGAATCTTCAGATAGTGATGCAGCGCGTGGATGCCGGCACAAATCTCAGCGACGCTCGCCGTCGCTTGACGATTAAAACCGCGCTTGGGCGGCAAGCTCCAGGCGCGCGATAGGCGTCGGAGCAAATCGCTTGCTTGCGCCGCTGTGCCGACAAACGGCACAGCGAGCGTTTTTAGTGCAACGCCGCTATCGAGTTGGTGAATCAATTCGCTCAGCGTGAACGATAGATTGGCCGTGCTGATGACCTTATCGATCGGGGCGGGCGTGATATTGGTCGCGCCCGCCAGTGCTTTGGGCGCGCGGTCGCTGTCGCTTTGCACCAGGAATGCACCGGCGCCGGCGATCTCGGCGGAGTAGGGCATGATGATCGCGCCGCCGCTGAACTGCGCGACAATGCTGGCGACCTTATCCACTTCGCCCGGCATCAGACGATAGGGATCCGCCAGGGCCAGCAACAGCGCTTGCTTGTAGGCGAGGCTGATGGGTGACGATGGCTCCGCGTTACGTCCGCTGTCGAGGGGCTGTTCGTGCAAGCCGTGAAACTGTGCGTAGTGATAGATCTGGTGAATCTCGTGCCAGACGCCGGCAGGTGTGGGGGTGTAGGTTTTGTACGACAGGGTCAACAGATCCGACAGTGCGCTCATAGCGCGGTGGAGCAGGATCGGTAACTGGCGTTTCGCGCTAAACAACAGCAGTTTATTGGCTTTTTCCAATAAAATAATCTTGTAGCCGTACGCATACTCGATCAACAGATCGCGGCTCAGATTGGCGGATTCGCGCGCGGTCTCGGAAAGCGGCAGCCGAACTTCGTTGAAATCGATGGATAAAGCAACGAGTACCGGATAAAGCCTTTCGCGGTACACTTCGAGCAACTTGAAACGTTCATCATCGTCTAAGCGAACGCGATTGCTGCCATACAACGCGGCGTAAATGCCACGCGCCGAATCGATCAAGGGCTGGCCGGCCAGCGTATCGAGCCAGACTTTGGCCTGCTTGGCACGCATGACGTAACCGCCAGAACCGATGGGATCTGCGGTCGGAACGGAAAACTTAAATGACATGCTCTCCCTTTGGGCGTCTTAGTTGCTAGAATTCTAAAGCAAAGTCACTGATTTAAGTCAAAAAAATTAACGGAGTCTGTGTGATCAACTGCGTAACTATTCGCGAAATTTCAAAAATGCGTCCCCACGTGGCTGCGCTACTCGCGTGGCTGTTGTTGAGTCTGAGTTGCGCGCTGAGTTTTGCCGACGACTTTCACCTGGTTGACACCACCGGCAAGAGCCACGATCTGTCGGCTTACAAAGGCCAATGGGTGTTGGTGAATTTTTGGGCGACCTGGTGCCCGCCTTGCCTGGAAGAAATTCCGGAATTTGCCGCGCTTTACTCGGCGCGCAAGGGCCGCGACTTGATGGTTATCGGAATCGCGGTGGACTTCGACGACGAAAGGCAGGTTTTCCAGTTCGCCGAAAAGCAAGGAATGACCTATCCTTTGGTTCTGGGCGACGAAAATAGTACGGCCCGATTCGGCAAAATCAATGTTTTGCCAACAACGTTTCTGTTTGATCCCAAAGGAAAGAAGGTGCTGCACCGAGTGGGGCCATTGACGCGTGCCGAAGTGGAAAAATTAATTGGCAAATAACGGAGTATAGCGGCATGAGTTTGAACAAAAATCAGGCGAACAATGAGCCGCTAACCGCTGCGAGCCGTCGCCAATACACCGAGCGTCGAACAACCGGTTTCAAAAGCATGGGGTACGCATTGTTCTTTTCCCGGCGGCGCAATCTGCGCCGCGACGGCGAGGTCGTGGATTACTATACGGATTGGTATAGCGCGCCGCTGTTCGCGCTGGCCGTTGG
>JANNMV010000484.1:0-10261 GCA_031398205.1 Pseudomonadota bacterium
CGCACGCCGCTTGGACGCGCCGGTCGCAATGGTGAAATCGGCGGCGCCGCGCTGTATCTCGCCAGCCCCGCATCGGATTATGTAACGGGACAAACGCTTGCAGTGGATGGCGGAACAACGGTGTAAGCATCGGTCTGAGAGGCAATACCGGCGCGCGTCGCCAGGCATGCATAGCGGAGAGCAAAGACGAGAGCGCCTCTCAGGGCACACGAAAGTTACATACCCATTCCATGTCATCCTGAGCGCAGCAAAGGATCTGCTTTATCGTGCTTTGGCAAAGGCATAACAGCTGATCCTTCGCTGCGCTCAGGATGACAGTGTTTCAGAATATTTATCACGATCAGAATTTGAGGAGCAACCCATGTCTGAAAAATTTCTAAGTGGCCGCATCGCCGTCGTCACCGGCGGACGCCGTGGCTTAGGTAAAGCCATGGCGCTTGCGCTTGGCGAAGTCGGCGCAAAAATCGCGCTGGTGGATAACGAATCTTCCGCCGATGCGGTGAACGAGGCACAGGCCAAGGGCATCGAAGCGAAAAGTTTTACCTGCGATGTAAGCAACGCAAAGAACGTCGAAGCCTGCGCCAAAGAAATCGTCGATCATTTTGGCAAGGCGAATATTTTGATTAACGCCGCCGGCATCGTGATCCGCAAAACCACCTGTGATCTTTCCGTTGACGAATGGGATCGCGTCATCGGCATCAATTTATCCGGCGCATTTTATTTTTCCAAGGCCTTGATCCCGCATATGCGCGGCCAGGGATACGGACGCATTATCAACATCTGCTCGGTGATGGCCCATGTGTCCACAGCCGATCGTGTCGCCTACAACGCCAGCAAAGCGGGCTTGCTCGCCATGACTAAAGCACAAGCGCTGGAACTCGCGCAAGACAACATCACTGTAGTGGGCATCAGCCCCGGCGCGTTCTCCACCGACATGACCACCGCGCTACGGGCCGACCCGGCACGAAATGCAACTTTTATGGATGCGACGCCGATGCGCCGCTGGGGTGAGCCGGACGAGATTGGAAAACTAGCACGCTACCTTTGTTCGCCCGACGCAAGTTACATCACCGGCACCGACATCGTCATTGATGGTGGTTGGCTGGCGAGCGGCGTTTAGTCCAAACAACAGAAGCCCCTTTGGGCGGTGTGATATTCGAGTAGTAAACTACCTCGCATGAAAGTTAAGGATCTGATCGCGTTATTGGAAGGTGATGGTTGGGTGTTGATCCGTACAAAAGGAAGTCATCGACAGTTTCGTCATCCGAATAAATCCGGAACGGTCACGGTGTCAGGAAAGCCCAGTGTTGATATTCCCAGCGGCACGCTCAGCAGTGCATTAAAGCAAGCGGGATTAAAGAAATAGGAGTCGTCGTTATGCGATATTTGGTTATTTTGGAAGAAGGGCCTAGCTCGTTTGGCGCCTACGTACCGGACCTTCCCGGATGTGTGGCGGTAGGTGACACACGCGAAGAAGTGCTCACGTTAATTCAGGAAGCCATTGAGTTTCATCTCGAAGGCATGAAGGAAGAAGGCTTATCTATTCCGCGCCCCGCCTCCTCCAGCGCGCTGGTCGACGTATGAGCCGCCTAATTACCGACTCATTTAGACAACACAGCAAGAAATGCAACGTCGATTTAAAGCCGGCGTTAATCCGAACATTTTTTAGGAAACTTAAGTGACTTCATTGCCCCTCATCGGCATTACCATGGGCGACCCGTCCGGCATCGGCGCGGAAATTATTTGCAAGGCGCTGAAAGATTTGTCGCCGACTGAGCGCTCGCGCACGGCGGTGGTCGGCGATCTATTTTATTTGGAGCGCGCCAACAAACTGATCGGCGGCAACCTCAAGTTTGGTGACGCGACCACCACGCACACCGATGGCGCCGTGCCGGTGTTCGAAGTTAACGTCGATCGCGCGCAGGTGGAAGATAGCAAACTCTGCGCCGCATCCGGTGATGCGGCCTATCGGTTCATTGATCGCGCCGTCACCGCCGCACTTGCCAAGGACATCGCCGTCATCGTCACTGCCCCGCTCAATAAAGAAGCGTTACATCTGGCTGGCCACCACTTCGAGGGCCACACCGAGTTACTGGCGCATCTGACCGGCGTGAAATCGTCGTTCATGTTGTTGGCGTCGGAAAAATTGTCCTCCATCCATGTCTCGACCCACGTCTCGCTCGCGGGCGCGGTCAAGCGCGCGACGCCGGAACGTGTGGCTGCGACGATACGCGCAGGTAATACACACCTAAAACTGATGGGGATGAAATCGCCGCGCATCGCCGTTGCGGGACTCAATCCCCATTGCGGCGAGAACGGTTTGTTTGGCAACGAAGAAGCCGAACAAATCGTACCCGGCATCAAGATGGCGCAAGCGGATGGCATTAATGTGACGGGCCCGATTTCCGGCGACACCGTGTTCTATCGCGCCATGAGAGGCGAATTCGATCTGGTGGTTGCACAGTATCACGATCAAGGCCACATTCCGACCAAATTGATCGCCTTTGATACCACCGTGAATGTCTCTCTCGGCTTGCCCATTTATCGCACCTCGGTGGATCACGGAACGGCGTTCGATATCGCGTGGCAAGGCAAGGCGGACTACGTAAATTTGAACGCCGCAATTAGCTACGCCCGCCGCATGGCGACGGGTTCGCAAGGCTAGCGGGTTATTGCAAGCATGGCGTCGACGCTTAAGATCCTCATCATCGCCGACGACCTGACCGGCGCGATGGACGCCGCGGCGCCGTTCGCAAAACGCGGCGCCCATACCCGCGTGTTGTTTTCCGACAACCCCAGCTCGGAACAATTGCTCAACGCGCCGGAAGTGTTGGCACGCAGCACCGACAGCCGCCACCTCGATCCGCTGCGCGCGATTCAGCGCGTCCACCAGGCGATAGCCGATTTGGAAGATCGCTTGCCGTTCAAGAAAATCGATTCAACATTACGTGGCAACGTCGTGCCGGAATCCTTGGCCGTGCTGGAAGCGACTGGTCGCCAACATCTGTTGATCACACCGGCATTTCCCGGCCAAGGGCGGGTAATGCGCGGCGGCGAAGTATTTATCCACGGCGTTCCATTGGCCGAAACGTCGATGGCCAAGGACGCGCTGGCGCCACCGCTGCGCATTCCGCTGGCGATGGCCTTTGGCGGAAAAATGGGCGTGCTGGTGCATGAGATCGAGCACCCGGCGCAACTCCGGTTGCAACCCGGCGAGGCGATCCACGTGTACGTCGTCGATAGCGAAACCGACGACCAGCTATTGCAACTGGCACAGTTCGCGCTGGCCCATCGCAATGAAGTGGTGGTCGCCGGCTCGTCCGGGCTGGGTAATGCGCTGGCCACGGCAATCTACGGCGGTACGTCCGACGTGCGGGTACGCCGCGATGGGCAGCCGATGCTCTACATCGTCGGCTCGCGCACACCGCAAAGCGCAGCGCAATTGGAACGTTTGGTGGATTGCGGCGCGAAGCTTATCGTCATCGAAAGTCATGATGGCCGCATCGATTTAGAACAAGCCCTCGCCAGTCTCGCTCAGTTTGATCACGGCAAGTCTGCCTACGTATTGACCTTACGGCAGCGCGACAAAATCGCGCCTGAAGCGCCGCTGGTCGCCACTGCCCTGGCCACTGTCGCCCATCGCCTGATCGAGGAATTGGATGTCGGCGCCATCGTTGTCACCGGCGGCGACACGGCGCAAGCTTTGATGGCGGAGCTCGCGATCCAGTCGGTCGATCTTGCCGGTGAGTTGTTGCCCGGTATCGCGATCGGCGTCGTGCCGCATCGTAAACGCAGTTTCAAATTAGTCACCAAGGCCGGTGGCTTCGGCGATCCGGAATTATTCGTCACCTTGATGAAAGAGTTGAGCCTGAAATGAATTTCAATAATCTTAGCGTCGAGGCGCGCGACCACGTGTTGTTCATGGGACTGAATCGCCCGGCCAAACGCAATGCCTTCGACCTCGATCTCTTTCGTTCGCTGTCGTTAGCTTATGGCGAACTGGAGCGCGATCGCGAGCTGCGCTGCGGCGTGCTGTTCGCCCATGGCGATCACTTCACCGGCGGGATCGATTTGCCGCAATGGGCGCCGCGTTTCGCCGAAGGAAAATTCATCGATCCGGCCGAAGGCGGCATGGATCCGCTCGCACTCGACGAACTTAAAACCGTCAGCAAACCCATTGTCATGGCGGTGCAGGGCTGGTGCCTCACAATCGGTTTGGAATTGTTGCTCGCGACCGACATTCGCGTCGCCGCCAGCAACACGCGTTTCGCGCAAATCGAACCGAAGCGCGGCATCTATGCCATTGGCGGCGCGACGGTTCGGCTGCAGCAAGAAATCGGTTGGGGCAACGCCATGCGATATCTCTTGACGAGCGACGAGCTCAGCGCCAGCGAAGCGCTGCGGCTGGGCCTGGTGCAAGAGGTGGTTCCGGTTGGTGCGCAACTCGCACGCGCAACGGATATCGCTATGACCATCGCCGCGCAAGCCCCGCTTGCCGTGCAAGCGACATTGCGCTCGGCGCGCATCGCACGCAGTCAAGGCGCACCCGCCGCCATCGCACGATTGGCGCCGGACATGGTGCCGCTGCTCTCAAGCGAAGATGCGAAAGAAGGAATACAGTCATTTATTGAACGCCGTGCGGGAATTTTTACTGGCCGCTAGCGCCCCCGCTGTCATTCCCGCGAAAGCGCGAATCCATGTTGATATGGCATGACGAACGCCACGGGCCACTATCCAGGGGCTGGCCCGAGGTGGCCTAAGGCTATAAGGCCATAGGCCTGCTGCCTCTGTTGCCGAGGAGAATCAATGAAGAAAATTACGCTCGTAGTCTTGCTCACCATCATGCCCTTTACACTTTCGGGTTGCCTCGGTTTCATCGTCGGCAACGCCGTCGACCTCGGCATTGAAGTCGTCAAAGTCCCGTTCAAAGCGACAAAAGCGGCCGTCGATGTCATCACCGACGACGATGAGGATGACGAAAAGAAGGATAAGAAAAAATAACGGCATGTGTAGGGTGGGCAATTCGTTGCCCACGCCAGTAGCCGCGCGGCACTTGCCTCGTGGCGATACATGTGCTGCGAGCCAGTATTCATAAGCCTCGTGGCTCGATCTATTTTTTACTCCAAAGATGACAATGTCAAACACCGATCTGTGTTTTTTATCCGCGACGCAGTTAGCCAACCGTATCGCCGCTCGCGAAGTCTCCGCGTCGGAAGTAACGAACGCCCACCTCGCTCAAATCGAACGTTGCAATCCGCAGGTCAACGCCATCGTGACGCTAGTTGCGGAGCAGGCGCAGGCCGCCGCGAAAGCCGCCGACGAAAAGCAAGCGCGCGGCGAAACGCTCGGCGTGTTACACGGACTGCCGATGGTACACAAAGATTTAGCGGAAACGAAAGGTATCCGCACGACGTTCGGCTCACCGATTTTCAAAGACTTCGTGCCGGATCGTACCGCGCTGATCGTCGAACGCATGCAGCAGGCGGGCGGCATCACCCTCGGAAAAAGTAACACGCCGGAATTCGGCGCCGGCTCGCAAACCTACAACGAAGTATTTGGCGAAACGCTGAATCCCTACGGCTTGCCCGAGCGCCGCTTAACCTGTGGTGGATCGAGCGGCGGCGCGGCAGTCGCGCTGGCGTGCGGTATGGTGCCGATCGCCGATGGCACGGATCTCGGCGGTTCACTGCGCAATCCGGCGAGCTTTTGCAACGTCGTCGGCTTTCGCCCCTCGCCGGGCCGAGTGCCGAATTGGCCGGCGTTGGCGGCGTGGTTTCCCTTTACCATCGCCGGTCCCATGGCACGCAGCGTCGAAGATATCGCGCTGATGATGGCGGCAATTGCCGGGCCCGACGCACGCTCGCCGATTAGTCTGCCGGAACCGGGGTCGGATTTTTTGCGGCCGTTACAGCGGGCCTTTAAGAAAACTCGAATTGCCTGGTCGCCGGATCTGAATAAATCATTTCACATCGATCCGCGCGTGGTGCACGTGCTTGAAAAGCAGTTACCGACATTTTTCGAGCTAGGTTGCGATGTCGAAGAAGCCGCGCCAGACCTTGCGGGCGCCGACGAAGTGTTCCGCGTATGGCGCGCCTGGGCGATGCATATGACCTTTGGCGAACTCTACAAAACTCAGCGCGAGCGCATGAAAGAAACGGTGCGGTGGAACATCGAAGAAGGTGCGAAGCTTACCGGCGCCGACATCGCCCGCGCGGAAAAATTACGTACCGAACTTTATCATCGAGTGCGGAAATTTTTCGACGAGTATGACTATCTCTTGCTGCCCGTCGTGCAGCTACCGCCGTTCGATGTGAAGGAACGTTGGGTGAAATCGATCAACGGTATCGAGCAACCGACTTATCTGGATTGGATGAAATCCTGCTACTTAATTTCAGCGACTAACCTACCCTGTTTGTCTATCCCCGCTGGGTTCACGGACGATGGATTACCGATTGGATTGCAGATAGTCGGCAAACACAACGCCGATTTTAGTGTGCTGCAGTTGGCTTACGCGTTTGAGCACGCGACGAAATTTGCCTTGCAGCGGCCAGCGTTTTGCACGTAACGGCGATGGCGATCAATGCTGTCTTTCACGCGGGCCTTAGGGAACGGGAATTCATATTACCCAGCAAATGCGGAATGAGTTTCCGCTGGAGCCGACCCTGAAGTTAACGAATAACGCCAGAACGATCGAGCCGGCCATATAGAATCTTTGACTTAATCTGAAATGCAGTGCTGGGATTGGTCGAGAGTTGCGCTGGATATAGGGCAGGAATCGGCCAATAGCGGTCATCTGCTGTTACGTTTCAATCTGATGTTGTGCTGCGGGCGGTGGATACCATAGCTCACTGCTACTCCGCCTCCTTACCAACGCCGTATAACACTTTCCCCGGTCTGGCCTTGGTCATCGATCCGTTCTCATAAACGACTTGGCCATTTACAATCACATGGGAAAAGCCTTCCGCATATTGATGCGGCTTGTCGTAGGTAGCCAAATCGCGCACGTGCGCAGGATCGAAAACTGCGATATCAGCCTTCATTCCAACGCGGAGCTCTCCTCGATTGCCGAGTCTGAGACGCGACGCTGGAAAGGATGTCATCTTTCGCACGGCGTCCTCCAAGGTAATAATTTTCTTCTCGCGCACATAGACCGCGAGTACCCGTGCGAAAGTTCCATAGCTACGAGGATGTGGGACACCCACTCCGAACGCTATTACTCCGCCATCTGAAGCGATCATTGTTGCGGGATGAGCGATGACACGTTGCACGTCTTCTTCGCCAATCGCGTGGAATACGCCTCCACAGCCGCCATTTTCCACAAGCCACAACGTGACTTCCGCAGCGTTCTCGACGGTGGAAGCAAGTCCGCGTAATTGCGCAATCTCGGCAAGGTTCTTTCCGTTAAGCGACTCATTCCATTCGCACCGGGCGATTGCTACGTTACGAGGATCGCCGCCGCCGCGCTCGTTAGCGATCAACCCAGCCGTTTCCGCCTTTATCTTCGCTCTTGCCGCAGGGTCTTTTAGGCGTGCGATTGACTGTTTTAACCCGCCTTCAAGAGCCCACTTTGGTAACAATGCCGCTTGAATTGTCGTGCTTGAAGCCGTATACGGATACACGTCGAGAGTGGCATCCACACCGCTTGCGCGTGCCGCGTCGATCAACCTAAGGGTGTCGACGGTTCGACCCCAATTGGCCTTGCCGATTATCTTGTGATGCGACACCTGCGTCGGGACGCCTCCTAGTTCGCCAATGGCAATGGTCTCCTTTACGCTATCGATAACACTGCCAGCCTCATCGCGCATATGCGAGGTATGGAGGCCACGAAAAGGCGCCACGACTTTCTGAAGTTCGACAACTTCGGATAGTGGTGTGAAGGCGCCAGGCACGTAAAATAGACCTGTACTGAGGCCGAAAGCGCCGTCCTTCATGTCCTTCAGAACGAGAGCGCGCATCCGATCAAGTTCTGTGGGAGTGGCTGGACGGTTTTCCAAGCCAATAACAACTGCTCGGACTGCGCCTTGGCCAACGAAACTGCCGATGTTAATAGACTTGGGGACTGCATCGAGCTTGTCGAGCCAGGGCTTTAGCGGTACCGGTGCACTCCCGGCCATCGAAGGTCCCGCACCGTCGGCCCCTTCCATGATCGTGGTAACACCCTGACGAATGTAATTGTCGGCCGTCGGTACTTCAAAGATTCCGGCCCCCGCGTGAGTATGCACGTCGATGAAGCCGGGAGAGGCAACGGCACCCTTAAGATCAAGTACACGGCGCGCAGGTGCTGTGATTGATGGCGCGATTTGCACGATTGTGTCGCCGCGCACCGCAAGATCGCCGCGGAACCAGGGGTTACCAGTGCCGTCCACGATCCTTGCATTGCGCAAGAGAAGGTCGTACGCCGCTTCGGCGGCTATTGCCGAACCTGAGATCCCCCAGGCGGTGAATACCATCGTTAATGCAGCCAAAACGACAACGGGTTTTCGGTGATTGCTCATCGCTCCTCCGCTAAGTGAGCAACAAGTATGGCATATCTTGCCCTTACCCACCGTCGAAGTAGCTAGAGATGCGTAATTCCAAAGTGATAAATGCGAGATGTGATCAGCGTTGGCTGACATGGCGATTCTGCTAAGGTTCTCAATTAACTACTATGTGGAGCTGCCACTGGTTGGACAGGCGGCTATGGAGAAACTCGAATGGCCGGAGTGGGTCGTCCTCGTCTATCGATGCATTTTCATTGACCGCCTAGTCTGACTTCCCATTCTGACCGGCACATCCCGGATCATCGACTACGGATGCGGCATATTGGCGATAATCGTAATCTCGTTTTTCTTTGGGCCGTAGCACCAAAAAATGCGATAGGCGCCTGGCTTGCGGTTCTGGACGTACGCCTGAAAATCCTTAGTGCGAGGATCATAGGGATTTTCGATCGAGTCGTACTCGTGTGTTTCAAGGCCGGGATGGCGAGGTTTTGAATGGAGCAGCTCCACGCACTTTACCACTTGCTTAAACAGCACTTCCTGCTTGGAAGCCTTTGACTTCTTAGACGTCGGTGGTTTTGTGGCGGACTTGAGTACGGGTAGTCATCTGGCCAGTATCGCCAATAGGGGGCTTTTAGCCAAGTGGGAGTTTCCCATCTACCGTTTTTGCCTCTGCCTACGAACTTCGTACAAACAAATCCCGCTCGCGACCGAAACATTTAAACTTTCCACGCTGCCGAACATCGGAATTCGCACGGTGCGGTCGCACAGTTCCCGAGTCAAACGGCGTAGGCCTGTTCCTTCAGCGCCCAAGACTAGACCCATAGGACCGCTAAGATCGGCTTGATGTAAATCCTGATCGCCGCTCTCGTCGGCGCCGATAAACCAAATATTGCGGTCTTTCAAATCGCGCAGGCTGCGCGCCAGATTCGTGACCATCAGGTAGGGAACGGTTTCCGCCGCACCTGAGGCGACTTTGCTAACGATAGCGGTGATGCCGACGCTGTTGTCCTTCGGCGCGATCACGGCGTGAACACCCATGGCGTCGGCGACACGCAAACAGGCGCCGAGGTTGTGCGGATCTTGCACGCCGTCGAGCACCAGCAGGAACGCCGGTTCCGTCACTTCGTCTAAAATTTCATCGAGATCGCGACTCAGTGGCATGTCAAGAATATTCGCCACCACTCCTTGGTGACGCGCGCCGCCGGTGAGGCCATCCAGGCGCGCGCTGTCTACGCTCATGACCCGCACCTGGCGCTGCTCGGCAAATTCCAGTAGTTCGCGGCTGCGCGGATCGTTGCGCGCCGCATCGACGTAGATTTCTTCGAACTGGGTCTTGTCGCGGCGCAGCGCGCTACGCACGGCGTGGAAGCCGTAAATGACGCGGAGTTTGGCCATGGTTACTTTTTCTTCTTCTTGCCAAGCGGTGGCCGCGCTGATTGCTTGCGCGGCCCATGGGGCTTCGCGGCAGCAGGCGGCTGATCCGCCAAGACAAAATCGATCTTGCTGGTTTCCAAATCGACGCGCACCAGGCGCACGCGAATGCGATCGCTCAAGCGATAGCGCTTGCCGGTGCGCTCGCCCAGCAGTTGATGCTTTGCTTGATCAAAATGAAAATAATCACTGCCCAGTTCGCTGATGTGCACCAAACCTTCGACATACAAATCCGTCAGTGCGACAAATAATCCGAAACCGGTGACGGCGCTCACGGTGCCGACAAATTCCTCGCCGACGCGATCGCGCATGTAGTAACACTTGAGCCACGACAACACATCGCGCGAGGC
>JANNMV010000496.1:0-5553 GCA_031398205.1 Pseudomonadota bacterium
GTATCTTGGCCGAAGGTCGGAATATTCGCGAGGGTGTGAAAGGTTTCCCAGGCAATGCCTTGCGGATCAGTGGTCCAATATTTGTTGGATTCGGCGTAACAGCAAGCAGATTTATTCTGCTCGGACGCCTCGATCTCGGCGGTGGCGACTTGTTGGCGCAATTCGCTTAAGTCTGCGTCGCTATCGACCTGTATGCCGAGATGATCGACGCCCGGCGCGAGGCCGCGCTGGGAAATGGCGAAGTTGATGCGCGGATCCTCGAGCATCCATTTGGCGTAGTCGGGCTTATGCACGGATGGCGCCGTTGCAAACATGGCCGCATAAAATTTGACACTCGCCTCGAGATCGCTCACGGCGACATGGACATGAAATCGTTTCATACACAACTCCTTTTTGATTTACGTTTTGATTGCGGCGCGCAGCATTCCGCGAGCGCGGTTTCCATCACGCCCAAACATTCCTGTGGCATGCCACGGCAGCAGTTATCGGTGAGGTAGCCGAGTAACGCCGCCATCTGCGGAAAGTTCGCTGAGTAGTAAATGAATCGCCCGTCTTGCCGCGCGGTGATTAGTTCGGCGCGCGTCAATTCCTTTAAGTGAAACGACAATGTCGCAGCGGGAATGCCGATATTTTCTCCGATACTACCGACGGCCATCCCCGCCGGACCGGCTAGCACTAACAGACGATAAATAGCCAGCCGCGATTCTTGGGCTAATGCGGCAAGCGAGGTGACCGCGTCATTTATTTCCATATTTCTAATATTATCGAATTATTAAAAAAAAAACAAGAACCACCACTTGGCTCTTGAGTGTTTAAGTGAAACTAAGCGCCGTAGCAACGGCACCGCTACCACCGATTTTGAAAAATCTCGACGTGAAACCGTCATAATTACTCCTCCAAACAGTTGTTAGTTTTCCAGCCGACCAGGCAAGACCTGGTGGCGCCTTGTGTCAGGAAAAAGAACCCTGGCGAAAGAGATTACGAGACGATTTATTTTTTTCCAAGGCCGGTTTGACCTAGGACGTTAACGACAATAGTACAAAACCAGGGGCGGCGCAATTTTAATGACAATCGCGGCAATGCCCCGAAACTATCCAAATCGCCCAGTGATGTAATCTTCCGTTTGTTTATTTTTCGGCTTGATGAAAATCGTGTTGGTGTTATCGAACTCGATCAACTCGCCCAGATACATATAGGCGGTGTAGTCGGACACCCGCGCGGCTTGCTGCATGTTGTGGGTAACGATGAGGATGGTGACTTTTTTCTTTAATTCCGCGACCAGTTCTTCGATGCTCGCCGTGGCGATCGGGTCGAGTGCGGAGGTCGGTTCGTCGAACAGCAGAATTTCCGGATCCGTCGCCAGCGCGCGGGCGATGCACAAGCGTTGTTGCTGGCCGCCGGATAAATTAAATGCAAGATCGTTAAGGCGATCTTTTGCTTCATTCCACAGCGCGGCGCCCTTTAATGCCGTTTCAACTTTTTCTTCTAGCAACGCCCTGTTTTTGACGCCGCGTACCCGCAGGCCATAGGCGACGTTCTCGAAGATGGATTTGGGAAACGGGTTCGGTTTTTGGAACACCATGCTGATGCGCATGCGCACTTCGATCGGATCTACGCCGTGGGCCAGCACGTTGACGTTGTCCGGCTTAAGAAATATTTCGCCTTCGTAGCGGTTACCCGGATACAAATCGTGCATTCGATTAAAGCAACGCAGAAACGTCGATTTGCCGCAACCGGACGGCCCGATCAGCGCCGTCACTTTTTTGTCCGCGACCGGCAAATTAATATTCTTCAGCGCCTGATATGCGCCGTAATAGAAATTCAGATTGCGTGCTTCCGCTTTTACGTCCGCGATGTTGGGCGTGTTCATTTCTTCTCTACCATTTAATATTCTTGCGCAAGCGATAGCGTAACCAAATCGCGAAGCCGTTCATCAGCAATGTCAGCGCGATCAGCACTAACCCGGCAGCGGCCGCGTTGACTTGAAACGCCGAATCGGGACGCGAGGTCCATTGAAACATTTGAATCGGCATGACAGTGAAACTTTCTCGCAACCAATCGACCGATAGGAAAGGAAACTCGCCTTTAACCGGGCTTGATGGATAGGAGAAAATCGCGACGGCGGCGCCAACTGTAATTAATGGCGCGGTTTCGCCGATGGCGCGGGCGAGGCCGATGATGATGCCGGTTAGAATTCCCGCGCTGGAATAGGGAATGATGTGGTGCGACACCATCTGCCACTTGGTCGCGCCAAGGGCATAGGCGCCCTCGCGAATGACGCGTGGGATGGTGCGTATCGCCTCCCGCGTCGCGACGATGACGATCGGCAAAATCAGCAATGCCAATGTAAGACCGGCGGCCGCGATGCTTTGGCCTAGCTCCAAGAGATAGACGAACAATCCCAATCCCAGCAAACCGTATACAACCGACGGCACGCCGGCGAGATTGCTGATGTTGATTTCAATTAATCCTGTCAGCCAATTCTTTGGCGCGTATTCTTCGAGATAAACCCCGGCGGCCACGCCCAGCGGTACGGCGGTAAGTGCCGTCACCAACATTACCAATAAAGTCCCAACCCACGCGGCAGCGATACCCGCAGTGGTTGCGCGGCGCGAGGAAAAATTAGTAAAAAATTCCCAGGAAATCCGCGGCGCGCCGTCCCATAGCAGGTTCAGGAACAAGCCGATCAAAACGATCACCGCCAACAACAACGCGAGCAAACCGAGCAAGGAAAAAAATAAATCCCAGCGCTTTGCTTTCGCGATCAGCCGACGAATTTCCTTGACCGAGGTGACCTGCATCAATAGACCTCGCGGTAACGCTTGCGTAACCAGTAGCCGAGAATATTGAACGACAGCGTAATCAACAACAGCGTCAGTCCAACGGCGAAAATACTTTGATAACCGATGCTGCCGTGGGGTAAATCGCCTTGACTGACTTGCACGATGTAAGCGGTCATCGTCGCTGCTGGCTCAAGCGGATTCCACGTCAGATTCGGTTGCATACCGGCGGCAAGCGCCACTACCATGGTTTCACCGACGGCGCGCGAGATCGCGAGAATATAGGACGCCGCCAATCCGGAAAATGCCGCCGGCGTGACCACCTTCCAAGCCGTTTGGAAACGCGTCGCTCCCATCGCATAAGAACCCTCGCGCAAATGCATGGGCACGGCGCGCATCGCGTCTTCGGACAATGAGCTCACATAGGGAATAATCATGATGCCCATCACCAAGCCGGCACTGAGCAGATTAAAGCCGGGCAATTCCGGCATTAGTTGTTGCAGCATCGGCGTGACGACCAGAAACGCGAAGTAACCATAGACCACGGTTGGAATCGCGGCGAGCAATTCGAGTATTGGTTTCGCCGCTTCGCGCATTTTGAACGGCGCGAATTCGCTGATGTACATCGCGATCGCAGTGCCGATCGGAATTGCTATGCACAATGCAACGGCTGACGAAACCAAGGTGCCGGAAATAAGCGGCATGATGCCGTAGCGCGGATTGTCAAACAGTGGGGTCCATTCCGTGTCGGTCAGAAAATCCCACAGCGACACGTGCTGAAAAAACGTCCACGATTCCTTGACCAGAATGAACATGATCGCGAGCGTAATGGCGACCGAGGACAGCGCTGCCAACAATAGCAATAGCTCGATCACCCCTTCTTTAAATTTCCCCCAAGGCCGACGGCTCACCGCCATGGCCGGACTAACTTCAGACAAGGACGCTCCCGGCATTACGTTCGACCCGTGCATTCTACTCTAACAGATGGTCTGAAAAAAAACCGGGGAGGTGTGCCCCGGTTTGAATTTAATTGCGCAAATAATTCGCTTACAACTTACTTTCACGCCTCATCAGATCCTCGATTTTCACGCCGACTTCAGCAGTGCCGCCGAATACCGTACCGATTTTCTTCTTCGACACGTGTTCCGCAGCGAGCTCGTAAGCAATCTTTGGTAGCGGGATATAGCGAACTTCCTTGGCCAGCTTGGCGGCATTTTTCAAATAGAAGGAAATGAACGCCTGCACTTCTGCGCGCTCAAGGGATTTCGCCTTCACGTAAATGAAGATCGGGCGCGAGAGGGGTTGATAACTACCGTCTTCGACCGACTTATCGGAGGGACCTACAGCCGCGGCGCCCGCTTTAGCGATGATCGGTACAGCCTTCAGCTTATCCTGGTTTTCAGCGTAGTACGCGTAACCGAAGTAACCGATCGCACCCTTATCCCGCGATACACCTTGCACCAGCACGTTGTCGTCCTCACTTGCCGTGTAATCGCCGCGACTGGATTTTGCCTTGCCGACGATCGCTTCGGTAAAATAGTCAAATGTGCCGGAATCGGATCCGGCGCCGAATAACTTAAGCGGCGCATCGGGCCAAGCCGGGTTCACTTGATTCCACTTAGTGATCTTGCCTTGGGCCGCCGGTTCCCACATTTTCTTCAGTTCAGCGACGGTGATGCTGTTCAGGAACGCGTTGTCTTTGTGCACAATCACGGTTAGCGCGTCGTAGGCGATCGGCAGTTCGATATAGTCGATACCGGCGGCATTGCAGATTTCCATTTCCGCCTTCAAAATCGGGCGCGAGGCGTTGGTGATATCCAGCTCGCCACGGCAGAATTTCTTGAAGCCGCCGCCGGTACCGGAGATTCCCACGGTCACTTTCACGGTGGCTTTTTTCACCACCTGAAACTCTTCGGCAACCGCCTCGGAAATGGGATACACCGTGCTGGAGCCATCAATCTTGATCGCTTGCGCGGTGGCGGTGAGCGGAGTGAAACCAACCGTGCCCGCGATCAATGCGCCGACACCAATCAAACTAAGCTTAATATTTTTCATGTCTTGCCTATCTCCAAAAGTAGAAGTTTTCCACACAGCACCGATGTTAAGGGGCGAATATGACAGAATCGTGACAGAATTTTTCCATGTTTTTTTATGCGGACCTCGCCACAAGGCCCCTGGCCATAGGCCAGCCCCTGGATACTGGCTCGCGGCATGGCATTGGCTAGGAGGCGCATGACCTTATGGCCCTGGCCCTAGGCCACCCTGGGCCAGCCCCTGGGTGTTGGCTTGCGGCGATGCTTGCTTTTTGCGTATCTTCCCTTCGAGGGGCGAGACGGGATTTCTGAGCGCCGATGGCGTAGGGTGCATTTATGCACCATAAGGTACGGTGCATGAATGCACTCTACGATCGCCTAGGCGACTAATCCAACCCCTTCAACGCCATTTCCGCCGCGCGCAACACCGCCTTCGCTTTGTTATTCGTTTCCTCCCATTCGCTTTGCGGCACGGAATCGGCGACGATGCCGGCGCCCGCTTGCACGTACAGCATTTGATTTTTGATCACGGCGGTGCGAATGGCAATCGCTAAATCCATGTCGCCGTTAAAACCCAAATAGCCGACGGCACCCGCGTAAACGCCGCGCTTGGTCGGCTCGAGTTCGTCGATGATTTCCATGGCGCGCACTTTCGGCGAGCCGGAAACGGTTCCTGCGGGGAAGGTCGCGCGCAGCACGTCCATTGCGTTTAGCCCGGGCCGCAGCTTGCCCTCGACACC
>JANNMV010000616.1:0-5133 GCA_031398205.1 Pseudomonadota bacterium
CAGCACTGAAAAAACCAAAGCAGATTCTTCGCTGCGCTCAGAATGACATGTGGGTGTTATTAAGTTAAGCCGCCGTCAACTTCGCATACTCCAACGCCAACCACTTCACGCCCGTATCGCGAAATTTTACTTGCACGCGCGCATCGGCGCCGTTGCCTTCGCAACCCAAAATCACACCTTGCCCGAATTTCGCATGGGCGACATTTTGGCCGATGCTGAACGGGAATTTCGCCGCCTGCCATTTCGTTCGCGGCGCGGATTCTTTTAGCGCCACGCTCGCAGCCGGTTTGCTTTCGAAACGTCCGCGCCCATAGGTGCCGTAACCGCCGTAACCTGAGCTGATTTTCGGCGCGTTGAAAAACGATTGCCGCGGCGCGAGCATTTTGCATAGCGCTTCGGGAATTTCGTCGACGAAGCGCGAGCGAATACCGTAACGCACTTGGCCATGCAACATGCGGCTTTGCGCATGGCTGATGTAAAGCCGACGTTTCGCACGCGTTACCGCGACATACATCAAGCGCCGCTCTTCTTCCAACCCATCGGTTTCGTTCACGCTGTTTTCGTGCGGAAACAAGCCTTCCTCCACGCCGCTCAAAAACACCGAATGAAATTCCAAACCCTTGGCTGCATGAACCGTCATCATCTGCAGCGCGTCCGCACCGGCTTCGGCCTGATGTTCGCCTGCCTCTAAGCTGGCGTGCGACAGGAACGCCGCCAGGCTATCGTCCTCGGCTTCGTGCACGAAGGTCTGCGCGGCATTGACCAATTCGCTCAAGTTTTCCAGGCGATCGGCGCCGTCTTTTTCCAATTGGTAGAAATTTTTCAGACCCGAGCGCTCCAACATTCCCGCTACCAATTCCGGCAACGCTAATTCTTCGACGCTGCTTGTTAAGCTCGAAATGATCTGCAAGAATGCCTGAAGACTGGCGCCACTCCTGCCTCCCAGGCCTTGGCTATTGGCCGCATCCATCAAGCTGTAGCCGTTTTGTTTGGCGATTTCTTGCAGTTGCTCAATGCTGCGCGCTCCGATGCCGCGCGCCGGAAAATTCACCACGCGCGAGAAAGCGCCATCGTCATCGGGGTTTGCCGCGAGGCGTAAATACGCGAGGGCGTGTTTGATTTCCTGGCGTTCGAAAAAGCGCAGGCCGCCATAAACGCGATAGGCCATTCCGGCCGAGAACAAGGCATGTTCCAACACACGGGACTGAGCATTCGAGCGATATAGCAGCGCGATCTCGGCAAGATTGACACCTTCGGCATGCAAGCTTTTCACTTCTTCGACAATGAAGCCGGCTTCGTCGTTGTCGTTCACCGCGGAGAAAATCCGCACCGGTTCGCCGCTGCCTTCTGACGTCCACAAGTCTTTGCCGAGCCGCCCGGAATTGTGTTTGATAATGGCGTTGGCGGCGTCGAGAATGTTGCCGTGAGAGCGATAGTTCTGCGTCAGTTTGATGACCTTTTGCACACGAAAATCGCGCTGGAAATCCTTCATGTTGCCGACGTTGGCGCCGCGAAAGGCGTAGATCGATTGGTCGTCGTCGCCGACCGCGAATAGGGCGGTTTGTGGACCTGACAACAGCTTTAGCCATTGGTACTGGAGCTTGTTGGTGTCTTGAAACTCGTCGACCAAAATGAAATTGAAACGGGCGCGATAATGCTCGCGCAAAATCTCGTTGCGCGTCAGCACTTCGAAGGTGCGCAGCAACAGTTCGGCAAAATCCACCACGCCTTCGCGATTGCATTGCTCGTCGTAGAGCGCGAACACGTCGACCATCTGGCGCTCGAACTCGTCGCGCGGCGACACATCTTTGGCGCGACGGCCTTCTTCCTTGTGGCCGCTGATGAAATACTGCACCTGGCGCGGCTGATATTTTGCTTCGTCGAGATTCATGCTTTTCAGCAAGCGCTTGACGGCGGAGAGTTGATCTTGGCTATCGAGAATCTGAAACAGTTGCGGCAAACCGGCGTCGCGATGATGGGTACGCAGCCAGCGATTGCACAATCCGTGGAAGGTGCCGATCCA
This sequence comes from Pseudomonadota bacterium, assembly GCA_031398205.1. GTDB lineage: Bacteria > Pseudomonadota > Gammaproteobacteria > Burkholderiales > JALYOK01 > JALYOK01. The sequence continues at coordinate 2,024 of JANNMV010000616.1, forward strand.
CATGCCGCGCGTGTTGATCGGCAACATCGAGCTGATGCGCGTCACCATTTCCTTCGCCGCTTTGTTGGTGAAGGTCACGGCGAGAATGGAACTCGGACTGGCTTGGCCGGTTTGAATCAGGTGGGCAAGGCGCGTGGTCAGTACGCGCGTTTTGCCGCTGCCCGCGCCCGCCAACACCAACGCGGAAGTAGGGGGCAGCGTGACGGCCTCAAGTTGTTGCTCGTTGAGTCCTTGGGTGAGGGCGGATGACATGAAGGCTTATCGGCTGAAGAGTTGCGCGATTATAAGGCATGGGGCGCTACCCGTATATGTACGCGGCTAGCTAAATGGTCTGGGCGATGCCCGGAGAGCCGCGTTGGTATTGGCTCCCAGCTTGATTGCTCGCGTATTTAGTGATTCGGTTCACTATGAACAGCCGACCTATCATGGTGTCATTCCCGCGAAGGCGGGAATCCATATTGACTTTGAAAGGCCAAATGGATTCCCGCTTTCGCGGGAATGACAGGGGTGACGATTTCGTTCTAAGTAACGTTGCCAAAAGCGAGATTGCTTCGCTGCGCTCGCAATGACAGCGTGGGATGAAATTGTCCCGTGCCTTATAATCGGCGTTTTATGTTTCCGCTCGTTTCATGAATCCCCAATACCACCCCGCAGAAATCGAACAACAGGTTCAACAAGATTGGACGGACGCGCGTGCGTTCAATGTCATCGAAGATCGCAGTAAGCCGAAATATTATTGCCTGTCGATGTTTCCTTATCCTTCGGGAAAGTTACACATGGGTCATGTGCGCAACTACACCATCGGCGATGTGTTGAGTCGCTTCCATCGCATGCGCGGTTTCAACGTATTGCAGCCGATGGGTTGGGACGCATTCGGTTTGCCGGCGGAAAACGCGGCGATGAAAAACAAAGTCGCGCCGGCCAAGTGGACGTACGACAACATCGAATACATGAAGCAGCAGTTGCAGTCTCTCGGCTTTGCGATCGATTGGGAGCGCGAGCTGGCAACCTGCCGCGCCGATTACTACAAGTGGAATCAGTGGTTTTTCCTGCGCATGTTGGAGAAGGGCCTCGTCTATCTCAAGACCGGCAAGGTGAATTGGGATCCGGTCGATCAGACCGTCCTCGCGAACGAGCAGGTGATCGACGGCCGCGGCTGGCGAACCGGCGCGCTGGTGGAAAAGCGCGAGATTCCGATGTACTACATGAATATCACCAAGTATGCCGACGAGTTGTTGCAGGCGCTCGACACATTGCCGGGCTGGCCCGAGCGCGTGAAGATCATGCAGGCGAATTGGATCGGCAAGAGCGAAGGTTGCGAGATTCATTTTCCTTATGACGCAGAACATAAGCCCGGTGATCCGGTGCTGAAAGTATTCACGACGCGTGCCGACACGCTGTACGGCGCGACCTATGTCGCCGTTGCACCGGAGCATCCGCTGGCGCTAAAAGCCGCCGCAACGAACTCGACGTTGGCGGCATTCATCGAAGAATGCAAACGCGGTGGCGTGACTGAAGCGGAACTTGCGACGCAGGAAAAAAAGGGCATGGACACGGGCTTGTTCGTGTATCACCCGTTGACCAACAAACCGCTTGCCGTGTGGACGGCGAACTATGTGTTGATGGGCTATGGCGAAGGTGCGGTGATGGCCGTGCCGGCTCACGACGAACGGGATTTTGAGTTTTCGACCAAATATGGTTTGCCAATCAAAGCGGTGGTCAAACCCAAAGATAGCGAGTTGGCATTGCCGTTGAAAGAAGCCTTCGTCGACTACGGCACCTGTTTTGATTCCGAAGATTTTGACGGTCGCACGACGATCGAAGCCAAACACAAAATGGGCGTGGTGTTGAAGGCACTGCAACTCGGCGACTTGCGCACGACGTATCGATTGCGCGATTGGGGCATCTCGCGGCAGCGCTATTGGGGCTGTCCCGTGCCGATCGTTCACTGCGATGCCTGCGGGGCGGTGCCGGTACCCGACGATCAATTGCCGGTGAAGTTGCCGGATAATTTGGTGCCGGACGGCAGCGGAAATCCACTGTTGAAAACGCCATCGTTTCTCAATACCGAATGTCCGAAATGCAACAAGCCGGCGCGGCGCGAGACGGACACGATGGACACCTTCGTCGATTCGTCTTGGTATTACTTGCGCTTCGCCTGCGCGGATAACGATCAAGCCATGGTCGATGAGCGCGTCAATTATTGGTTGCCGGTGGATCAATATATCGGCGGCATCGAGCACGCGATTTTGCATTTACTCTACTCGCGGTTTTGGACCAAGGTGATGCGCGATTTGGGCTTGGTGAAAATCGACGAACCGTTTGCGAAGTTGCTGACTCAAGGCATGGTGTTGAACGACATATTTTCGCGTAAAGGCGAGACCGGCGGTAATGAATATTACAATCCCGCGGAAATCGATATCGAGCAAGACGCGCAAGGCCGCACGCTCGGCGGCAAATTGAAAGCCGACGGCAAAACGGTGGACTACGGCGGCATGGGAACCATGTCGAAATCGAAAATGAACGGCGTCGATCCCCAGGCGATTATCAACGAATACGGCGCCGATACGGCGCGGCTGTTCATGATGTTCACCAGTCCGCCGGAACAAAGTTTGGAATGGTCGGAGGAGGGCGTGGTCGGTTCGTTCCGTTTCCTGAAGCGGTTGTGGCGGATCGTGGCTGAGCATGTCGAGCAAGGCGTCGTTGCCCCCTATTCGGGCGGCGCAGTGAATGCCGAGCAGAAGGCACTGCGTTTTGAGTTGCATCGCACCTTGCAGAAAGTCGCCGACGATTATGGCCGCCGCCAGCAATTTAATACCGCGATCGCGGCAGTGATGGAATTGCTGAATCTTCTCGGCAAACTCACGGATAGATCGTCCACCGCGCGCGCTGTCGCGCAAGAGGTATTGGAGAATACCGTGCTGATGTTGTCGCCCATCGTGCCGCACGCCTGCGAAGCGCTGTGGCGCATATTGAAGCCAGGTAGCTCGATGCTGATCGATGCGCCATGGCCGAGCGTTGACGAAGCCGCGTTGGTGCAGGACGAAATTGAATTGGTGGTGCAGGTGAACGGCAAGCTACGCGGCAACATGACGGTGGCGAAAGACGCG
>JANNMV010000629.1:0-4325 GCA_031398205.1 Pseudomonadota bacterium
GAAGCAAAAGTTCACGCAGCCGTGTATCAAGCGATTCAAGATTAGCGTTTCATGTAGGCGCTCCGTCAGCCGCTAAGGCTGTTACGCCGCGAAGATCGCTAGTCGGTCTTCGCGGTTTTTCTTATGTGCGCGCGGCTGACGAAGTTGAAATAAGCGACGAGAATCATGCCGGACAAACCATAACTGACCATCGCGGCGTACCAAAATCCTGGCGCACCTAATGGCCGATCGCTGCCAAACCCACCTTGAAGTCCCAGCACATAACCTCCGCCCAACCCGATTCCCCACAAGCACACACCGCACACGATCATCGGCACAACGGCGTTTTTGTAACCGCGCAGGCCATTGATACCGACGGCGAGTACCGCGTCAAAAACATGGTAAACGGCGACCAGCATCAACAGTTGTGTGGCCAATGTTTGCACGTTCACATCGTTGGTGTAAAACCGACTGATCGCCGAACTCGAAAGCACGATTAGCGCTGCGACCGCAAATCCGCAGACGATTGCGACTCGATAACCGACTAGGCCGACACGCCTCGCCGCACGGCCGTCGCCCGCACCGATCGCCTGGCCAATCAACACACTCACCGCGACGCTGATCGACATGGGTAACATGTAAGCTGCGGCGCCGAGGTTCGTCGCGATGCCGTGGGCGGCAGCGGTTGTCGTACCGAGGCGCGCAACGAATAAAGCAATGAAGGTAAACGACGTCACGTCGATGAGAAACGTCAGGCCCATGGGCAGGCCCAATTTCCAGAGCGGCCATTGGTGTTGCCAAATCGGCCACGACCATCGGTTGAAAATTCCGAAGCGTTGGTAGTTAGGATTCCACCAGACGATGAATGCGGCGATCGCGACGGTGATCCAAACAGCGACCGTCGTCGCAACCGCGCAACCGACACCGCCCATTGCGGTGAATCCAAAATAGCCGTACATGAAAACAAAGTTAAGCGGAACTTTCAGCGCCAGCGCGAACACGCTGAGCAACATTACGCTGCGCGGCTGCGAGATCGCCGTTGTGAATCCATAAAATAGGCGGAACATAAATTGCGCGATGCTGCCCCACGCCGTCCAGCGAAGATAGTCGAGGGTCTTCGCCTCCACCTCGGGCTTAAGCTGGCTTATGTATAAGAATGGATCCGGGAAATAAAGCAGCAAAAAAACGATCGGCGCAAGAATCAACGTCAGCCAAAAACCTTGGCGCACATCCTCTCCAACAGCCAGATCGTCCTGGGAGCCGTAGTGTTGCGCAATGATTGGCGGCACTGCAAGTAACACGCCCATCAACGGCACGAACACACTGAAAAACACGCTCATGCCGATGCCCACCGCCGCTTGATCGACAGCCGAGATGCGACCCGCCATTACGGTATCAATCACGCCGTTTGCCATCACGGCAATTTGGCCAATAAAAATTGGCAGTGAAAGATTAATGATGGATCGGTACATAGACGCGGTCACATACCGCACCCGCCGAAACAATAGCGGCCGGCGTCGTGCTATCTACTATCGGACTATTTGCGTCGCTGGTATTGGGTGGATCCGAACAGTGCTTCCCTGGCTTTGTCATCAAGCAATGGCCGACGCTTATCCGCCAACACCTTGATGCCCGCTTGCACCGCGGGCCGCGCCTCGATCTCGGCAAACCAACGCTTCACGCTTGGATAGTCGTCCATCTCCACGCCTTGATTTTTGGCGCTGCGTAGCCACGGCCACGTCGCCAAGTCGGCGCTGGTGGATTAATCGCCGGCGAGATAGTCGCTCTTCTTCAGCCGATCATCCAATACGCCGTACAGCCGATTCGCTTCGTTGGTGTAGCGATCGATCGCGTATTTGATTTTCGTCGGTGCGTAGACGCGAAAGTGATGGGCCTGACCCAACATCGGCCCGATGCCGCCCATTTGAAACATCAGCCACTCGATGGTGCGATAACGTTGACCGGCGTCGAGCGGCATGAACTGTCTGGTTTTTTCTGCGAGATAAAGCAAGATCGCGCCGGACTCGAACAACGAAAATCGTTTGCCGTCCGGCCCATCTTTGTCGACGATCGCGGGAATTTTGTTATTCGGGCTGATCTTCAAAAACTTCGGCGTGAACTGGGCGCCCGCGCCGATATCCACGGCGTGAACTTTGTACGGCAAGCCGGTTTCTTCCAACATGATATGAACTTTGTGGCCATTCGGCGTGGCCCAGGAATAAACGTCGATCAAAATTTTCTCCTTAGTGAGCGGATATTAATGATTGTATATGTATGAAGGAGCAATGAGAAACTGTTAAATGGCATTGCCGCGACGCGCTCGGCCCTTGCCTCGCAGCATGCAATGGCCTGGAAGGCAGTATCCAGGGGCTGGCCTACGGGGTGGCCTTGGGCCAAGGCCATGCGGGTTTCGGCAATGCCTTACAAACAAAAAGCAATTTTCCCCTTGTCCGAAAATCGAAAACTCAATTGCACTGCGCGCAGAAAACAAGACATGGAGATAAACAAGCAATTGCGCGAAATAATTCAACTGACTTCAATATACGTTGACAAGAAATTCCGCCGCGCTTTAGCAACTATCCAACGACTTAGAACGCGGTAATAAGTAATAACAATTCGGGAGGCAAGCCATGGCTGGGTTCAATCTTGTTTGCGTTCGCGCGAACGCATCGTTCGCTGTTATTCGATTTTTCCGACGCCTAGCAGCCTGTCGGACTTGAGTTGAATGTACGAGTCATGGCGGCCATGGAAATCGAACGGGACAGAAAGAGGGAGGGATTGGTTGATCTTTGCGTTCAACAATACGGTGTCTGCGCAGGCGTCCCTGATCGTTTATCCCGCCATTATCGCCATTCTTTTGATATTCCATGCCATGGTGACCAGATTCCATTCTCCTCGCACCGAGTTCAATCCACGCAACAGGAATTGCCGGAAGCGCATCACCGACTTGACGGGGTGGCCTTGGGCCATGATGCCAAACACCGGCTCGACCGTTTGCTTTCGCAATCCATAGAGCTTACGCCCTTGAACCGTTTTGAGCCTGTGCTTCATTCGGTCCACGGCGCTGGCCGGCTCGACCAGCGGAGGCGGTTCGCTGAATCGATCCTCCCAATGCGGGTGATGTCCATCGCGCCCCGCAGCCAGCAACGGTTCGATCTTTGCCTGTACGCAATGCTCGACGTTGGCCGCGCTGAAGTAGCCGTTGTCGGCCAACAACTGTTCCACGCTGCCCAACACCTCGGGCAAGCCGGCAAGCGCTTTGAGCATCGGCTCGACCTGTTGCTTGTCGGTGGCCACCTGCGCCATACCGGTGGCCACTATCAGCATGCCTTCGGTATCGACCGCGGCCTGCGCGTTGTAGTTCTGCTCGAAGCCCTTGCCCGTGGCCGACATGATGCGCGAGTCAGCATCGGGGGGCTGGCCTAGGGCCATGAGGTTGATCTGATCGGTTGGGCGCACACCCGAACGGGGCGGTGCGGGCGGCTTGCCGCCCGGTTTCTTTCCAGTGCGCGCTGTCCTGTCTTCGCGCGCTTTGATCTTCGCGTCAAAGTCGGCTTTCTCCTGCGCATCGCGCTCGGCGGCGCGCACCTCGATCTGCTCCTTGGCCTGGCGGATCGCAGCCAGACGTTCTTCGCGCCGCGCGAGTTCCGCCGGGATGCTCAGCCCCTCGGGCAGCGGTTCTTGATCGGCGGCCTCGGCGCGTGCGAGCAATTGCTTGACCTCGGTTTCCAGTTGCGCCTCGATGGCCCTAGGCCACCCCGTCTTCTGCGCGTGCCCATACGAGAGCGCGCTGTGACGCGAGGCATTGGCGTGAATCTTGGTGCCGTCAAGGGCGATCGTGCCGAGCTTGAGCAACTTCATCTGCCGGGCGATGCACAACACCTGCACAAACAGTTCCTCGATCTCTTTGAGAAAACGCTTGCGGAAGGTACACAGCGAATCATGGTCGGGTTGCTGGTTCGCGGCGATATAGCGAAAGGCGATCGACTCATAGGTCGCCACCTCGATGCGCCGGCTCGAATAAACGCCTGTGGCGTAGCCATAGATGAGCAAGCTCAGCATCACCGTCGGGTGATAGGGGGCCGAACCGGTGCCCCGGTACTGCCGGGTCAGCGCCGACAGATCGAGTTGATCGACGATGTCGACCACGAAGCGCGCCAAGTGATCCTTGGGCAACCAGTCCTCTACCGAGGGCGGCAGCAGAAAGGGCGTGGCGCGATCTACCGGACGGAAGTTGGTCATCTACTCAACACTTTCAAACGGAATACACTTTCGACAAATCCATCACTGTGTCGTTCCGATCGCTCACATTATTTCGGTCGGGTAAGTCCGACAGGCTGCTAGGC
>JANNMV010000646.1:0-3664 GCA_031398205.1 Pseudomonadota bacterium
CGCGCTAAGGCGGGCACTAAAATGCACGCGGCCGCACAGCCGTCGATGGATGAATTGTGCTGGACTATCGCCGTTGCGCGCCTGATATTCGGCGCGCACATGAGCATTCAAGCGCCACCCAATCTCTATGACGGTGATCTCGCAGAGCCGATCCGCGCAGGCATCAATGATTGGGGTGGGGTGTCGCCGGTCACGCCCGATCACGTCAACCCTGAAGCACCCTGGCCGCATCTCGATCATCTCGCTGCGCAAACCGAACGTGCCGGTCACTTCTTGGTTGAGCGCTTGACGGTCTACCCGAAATATATCGACGCGCGCGATCAATGGATTGCGCCGCAACTGCATTCGCGGGTATTGCGCTTGAGTGATAGCGGCGGATTGGCGCGCCCCGGGCCGTGGGCGCCTGGCTTGGACGGTGTCGATACCTCAGCCGATGAGCGCGACGTCGCCCCGCGCCCGACACTCGCCGTCACTCCACCCATCGCCAGTTTGGTGCAGCGCGCAGCGGCAGGAAGCGAGTTGAGCGAAGCCGAAATTTCGATGCTATTTAACGCGCGCGGCGGTGACTTTCAGCACATCTGCCGCGCAGCAGATGAGTTGCGCAAAGCCACGGTTGGTGACACGGTACGTTACGTCGTCACGCGCAACATTAATTACACCAACGTTTGCCTATACCACTGCGGCTTCTGCGCGTTTTCCAAAGGCAAAACCCACGAAGAATTGCGCGGCCAGCCCTACATGGTTGAGTTGTCGGAGATCACCCGACGCGTGCGCGAGGCGTGGCAGCGCGGCGCCACAGAAGTGTGCATGCAAGGCGGCATTCACCCGGCGTTCACCGGCAATACCTATTTGGAAATTTGCCGAACCGCAAAAGAAGCCGCGCCGCAGATTCATGTACATGCCTTTTCGCCATTGGAAATTACTCACGGCGCCAAGACGCTTGGCCTATCGACGACCGCATTTTTGCAGGAATTGAAAAGCGCCGGATTAGGTTCGTTGCCCGGCACGGCAGCGGAAATTCTTGACGACGATATTCGTCGCGAAATTTGTCCGGACAAGGTCAACACGAAAGAGTGGCTCAACATAATGGGCGAAGCCCATGATCTCGGTCTGCGCACCACCTCGACCATCATGTTCGGCCACCTGGAAAGCTATCAACATTGGGCGCGGCATTTGCTGCACTTAAGGGTCCAACAGCAGCGTAGCGGCGGCTTTACCGAATTCGTACCCCTGCCCTTTGTACACATGGAGGCCCCGCTCTACTTAAAAGGCCGCACACGCAAAGGCCCGAGTTTGCGCGAGACCATCCTGATGCACGCTGTCGCGCGTCTGGTGTTGCATCCACATATACGCAACATACAAGTTTCGTGGGTCAAGGTCGGGCCGCGTTGGGCGCAATATTGTTTGCAGGCCGGCGCCAACGACATGGGTGGCACGCTGATGAACGAATCGATCAGCCGCGCAGCCGGCGCCGCGCACGGGCAGGAGCTCGATGCGGGAAATATGGAAACACTCATTCGCACCATCGATCGCAAGCCCGAGCAGCGCACGACACTCTACGCGCCGGCGAATGCCGAACGTCAAACGTCCGCGAAAAATTCTGCCGCATTGGAAGATCCTATCAACATGCCATTGCGCCCGCAGCGGCGTGAAAACTTGCGGGATATCAATGTTTAGCATCAGGATTCACAATCAAATTGGTCATTGCGAGGAGCGTTTTTTGCGACGAAGCAATCTAGTATTTTGCGACGAAAAATCGAGATTGCTTCGTCGCTGCGCTTCTCGCAATGACAAAATATGAGATGTTGGATGTTAGTTATTTAGCGCAAACTCAAATTAGACCAGTCCGGAAACATCAATCATGCTGACGCTAGGCTATAAAGCATCGGCGGAACAATTCGCGCCGCGCGAGCTCCTCAAATTTGCACGCCTCGCGGAAGAACTCGGTTTCGATTCCGTTTTTGTCAGTGATCATTTTCAAGGCTGGCGGCACACCGGCGGCCACGCACCGTTTGCGCTGTCATGGTTAGGCGCGCTTGGCGCCAGCACTTCGCGCATTGTGATGGGCACCAGCGTGCTAACGCCGACTTTTCGTTATCACCCGTCGATCGTCGCGCAAGCGTTTGGCACCCTCGGCGAGTTGTTTCCGCAGCGCGTTATTCTCGGCATCGGCACCGGTGAATCGGTCAACGAAACGCCGGCGACCGGCATGCCCTGGCCAACACAAGCCGAGCGCACGGCGCGTTTTCGCGAAGCGGTTGAGCTCATCAAACTGCTTTGGCGCGAAGATCGTGTCAGTTTCGAAGGCAAATTTTATCGGACAGAAAACGCCACCATCTATGATCGGCCGAAAGAGCCGGTGCCGATCTACATCGCCGCCGCCGGGCCGGTGATTGCGAAACTCGCCGGTGAACAAGGTGCGGGTTTTATCTGCACCAGCGGGAAGAAACGCGAACTCTACAGCGAAATTTTGTTGCCGAGTGTCAATGCTGGTCTGACGAAAGCGGGGCGCGAGCCAAACGCTATCGATCGCATGATCGAAATGAAAGTGTCATTTGATAGTGACTACGCGCGGGCCCTTGAAGATACCCGTCATTGGGGCGCATTGGCGCTGTCAGCCGAAGAAAAAATGAATGTCGAAGACCCGCTGGAAATGGAGCGCTTGTCCGATGCTCTGCCGGTCGAACGCACTGCGCAACGATGGATCGTTTCGACCGATCCGCATGAACACGTCGAAAAAATCAAACCCTATGTCGATCTCGGCTTCAATCACTTAGTATTTCACGCGCCCGGCCCCGACCAAGAACGCTTTTTGCGCTTATATGCGCAGCAGGTAATGCCACTGCTGCGCAAGCGCTTTAGCTAAGGTGAGCGCCGGCACGTCGAACATAACGGAACATTGGTTGGACAACAGTGCGACCGCCGCGATGCTCGCGGCAACTTGCGTTGCAGAATTATTAAGGCAGGGAATCGCCGAACGTAACGTCGCATGCCTTGCCGTTTCAGGCGGGCGTAGTCCGATTGCGTTCTTTGATCAACTCTCGCGCCAAATACTTCCCTGGGAAAAAGTATCGATCACCTTGGTCGATGAACGTTGGGTGCCGACCGACAGCGAGGAAAGCAACGAGCATTTGGTCCGGCAACACCTGTTACGAAATGCCGCTGCAAGCGCGCAATTCGTGCCACTGAAAACCAACGCGGCGAGCCCACAAGATGCGCTGGCCGAGCGCGAAACAGCCATCAACAAGATACCGTCGCCATTGGATGCCATCGTGCTTGGCATGGGTGAAGATGGCCACACGGCCTCGTTGTTTCCCGGCGCCGAAAACTTATCCGCCGCGCTGGACGTAACGCGCCCTGCCCTATTGATCGACATCGATCCGCCCCACGCGGATCACCGCCGCATGAGTTTGACTTTGCGAGCCCTGCTGCACACTCGATGCGTGGTATTGCTAATACAAAACTCGCGCAAACGGGCCATCTACCAACGTGCGCGCGATGGCGCTGACGTCGCACTATTACCCATCGCTGGCGTGCTAGTCCAACCCAAAGTCAAGGTTGAAGTATTCTGGGTGCCGTAACGATGACGCTGACATTGCCGATAACCGAAAGTAATGAAATCAATTCGTCAACGTTTTGTAAATGAACAGTAAGCGCCTTGAGA
>JANNMV010000652.1:0-1658 GCA_031398205.1 Pseudomonadota bacterium
TTGAATCGTGAGGCCAATACCCTGGGCGCAAAATCCGTTTCGTCCGACGTGTCGAAAATCTCGGTCGAGATGAAAGTTTTGATCGAACAAATGCGCGAGCAAATCCAAAATATAGAGTGAGTGGCGCGTGGACGTTGACAATGATCGGCTTGCCCGTCTCTATCGTTGTGCGTCTGCGCTCATCTCGCCTTAAGCGATGACTACAGGAAACCTATTCATTATTGCCGCCCCGTCGGGCGCGGGAAAATCCAGTTTGGTTGCGGCACTGCTCGCAGAAGACCGCCTAGTGCGGCTCTCCGTGTCTCACACGACGCGCAGCCCGCGCCCCGGCGAGGTTCACGGCAAGGACTATTACTTTGTCGATCGCGACCCATTTTTACAGATGGCGGCCAACGGCGAGTTTTTGGAAAGCGCGGAAGTCTATGGCAATCTCTACGGCACGTCGCAGCGTTGGATCGACGCGACGCTCAAAGACGGCCATGATGTCGTGCTGGAAATCGATTGGCAAGGCGCGCAACAGCTACGCAAGATTTTTTCCAACGTCATTAGCATTTTTATATTGCCGCCTACCCTCGAGGCGTTACGCGCGCGCTTGGAAGGGCGCAAACAGGACACGCCGGAAACAATTCAACGCCGTCTGGCGGCCGCGCAAGAGGACATCAGCCATGTCGTGGAATTTGACTATGTTATTATTAACAATAACTTCACCGATGCCGTGAAAGATCTATCCGGCATCATCCGCACACAACGGCTGCAAATCGCGCGACAACTCGCGGCACACGAGCCGTTGTTAATGAATCTGACACAACGAGAATCACATGGCTAGAATTACTGTCGACGAATGTTTGAAGAGAATCCCCAACCGCTTTGAGTTAACGTTAGTGGCGACGGTGAGAGCGCGGCAACTATCGATCGGCGCGACGCCCCAAGTCGAAGCGAACAAGGACAAGCCCTGCGTCATCGCGTTACGCGAAATCGCCGCGGGTAAGGTGGGTATTGAAATACTCAATCGCGTGCCGCCGCCGCAAATTTAAGCGCGTTGAAATGGCTTTGTTAGACTGGCCGCCACAAGACTTTTTGGAATTCTCCAACTTTCAAACTACGTTATTGCCTTCCTCATAATTGGCGTACGTCATGGCTGAAGTAGCAGAACTGTCCCACGCGGTCTCAAGCTATTTAAAGCCCGAGGATGTCGCGCAGGTCGAAGCTGCGTTTGAACTCGCCAAGGCCGCTCACGAAGGCCAGTTTCGCAAGAGCGGCGAACCGTACATCACCCACCCGGTCGCCGTTGCCAAAATCCTTGCGGATATGCATCTCGATCCGCAAGCGTTGATGGCGGCTCTGTTACACGACACCGTGGAGGATACCGGCACCACCCAGCGCGAGATCACCCGCGCCTTCGGCAAATCCGTTGGCGACCTGGTTGATGGCGTGTCGAAACTCACTAAAATCGAATTTGAATCGCAACAACATGCGCAAGCGGAAAATTTCCGCAAGATGTTGCTGGCGATGGCGCGCGATGTCCGCGTGATCTTGATTAAGCTGGCGGATCGATTGCACAACATGCGCACGCTGGATGCGGTCAGTCGCGAGCAGCAGACCCGCATCGCCCGCGAGACGCTGGAAATCTACGGCCCGATCGCCAATCGCTTGGGCTT
>JANNMV010000001.1:0-2471 GCA_031398205.1 Pseudomonadota bacterium
AAAGATTTGCCGCGAAACTTCACACTCGACGATTCCATGGCCATGACTCCGGCAATGGTGTTGAGCAAATTCGAGCAAGTGACGGTGGAAGCACGCGTGTCGAAATCCGGCAATGCGATTCCACAAAGCGGCGATCTCAGCGCTGCCGCGGTGACGGTCAAGCCGGGTGAAAAAAATATAAAGATATTGATCGACCGAATCGTCCCGTGAGCATGAAGCCTGATGAATCACCGCGCATTGCTTGGGGCCTGACCGGCTCCGGCCATTTTCTCAAAGAGTGCTTGGAATTCGCGCTCGCACTCAATGAAAAGCATCCTGGCCTGATCGATTTCTATTTATCCAAAGCTGCAGCCGAAGTGCTGCACATGTACACCCTGAGCGTCACGGAATTGCGCAAACGTGCGCGCGTATTTCGCGACCAGACCGCCAGCGCCGCACCAGTAGGATTGTTCTATCATGGCCACTATCACACCGTCGTGATCGGCCCGGCGACCAGCAATACGGTCGCAAAATTTGTCGTCGGGATTTCCGATACTCTAATCACTAATATTTTCGCGCAAGCAGGCAAGCAACACATTCCGACGATTGTGTTCGCGTGCGACACGGAACCGGTAGTCGAGACCGAATCGCCGAGCGAATGGGTGACGCTCTACCCGCGCCGCATCGATCTGGATAATACCGAATGCCTCAAATCGTTCGAGCAAACCACCGTAGTCAGCACGGTGGATGGCCTGGAGACCGCTCTGGGAGCGCGTCTCCAGGCACTTGCTTTGCACCCGCCGAAGCCTCTACCATAGCAAGTAAACTATTTTGAGGAGGCCATCATGAACATCGCCAACAGCGCCATCGATCTGATCGGCAACACGCCGCTGGTCCGCATCAATCGACTGACCCAGGGCTGCAAAGCCGAAGTCGTCGCCAAGCTGGAATTCTTCAGTCCCGGAAGCAGCGTGAAAGATCGCATCGGCGTATCCATGATCGAAGCCGCCGAAAAGGCCGGCCTGATCAAAGCCGATACTATTATTTTGGAACCCACCAGCGGCAACACCGGCATCGCGCTGGCGTTTGTTTGCGCGGCGAAAGGTTACAAGCTCGCGTTGACCATGCCGGAAACCATGAGCAAGGAACGTCGCGCGGTGTTGCGTGCGTTTGGCGCGGATTTGATTTTGACGCCGGGATCGGAAGGCATGGGCGGCGCCATCGCGCGCGCGAAACAAATGGCGGCGGAAAATTCTCGTTATCTGATTCCGCAACAATTTGAGAACCCCGCCAATCCGGCGATTCATCGCAAGACCACAGCGGAAGAAATTTGGCGCGACACCGACGGCAAGTGCGATTTCCTGATTTCCGGCATCGGCACCGGCGGCACCATCACGGGCGTCGGCGAAGCGATTAAAGGGAAGAAGCCAGCGTTCAAATGCGTTGCCGTCGAGCCCGACGCGTCGCCGGTATTGTCCGGCGGTCAGAAAGGTCCACATCTGATTCAAGGCATCGGCGCGGGATTTACCCCGGCGATTTTAAATACCAAAATCTACGACGAAGTCATTCGCGTGAAAAACGATGATGCGTTTGCCTTCGCCCGGCGTATGGCGAAAGAAGAAGGTTTGCTAGTAGGCATTTCGTCCGGCGCCGCGATGTGGGCCGCAATCGAAGTCGCCAAGCGCGAGGAGAACGCCGGCAAAATGATCATTGTGATTATCCCATCCTACGGCGAACGTTACTTAAGCACGCCGCTGTTTGCCGGATTAATGGATTGATCTAAGAAACCTCTGATTAAGCCCCTCTCGGTCGCGCCGAAATTTGCCGGGTGGCAGACACGGCGAGCGCAGTGTGGGTATTCCACATCAGCGAGCAGCAACAAATAAAGCCGCTCGGCAGACTTCAGCCTATATGCGTCCTCCGGTGGTCTTGAATAATACTTCCGGCATCGTGGGCACACCATCCGGTATTCATGAGCTGTTCCATGGACGATTGCGCCCTCGCCAATGCGCCACAACGACCCCTTACAGTCGCTCGTCAGGAACGGAAGTAGCCCCGTAACCGGTCGTTGGTGCCGACTCGATGGCTTACGAAAACGTAGCCCTTGAACCGGACACCTTGGTGTCAAGTCTTGCATCTATCAGAACGATGTCCTCTCGCCCCTCAAGCTTGAGCTCTTTCAGAATCCGATTAACCCGTATAAATTCATCGTCAGAAAAATACATGATGACCTTTATCGAGGATTGCGTCCCGCTCGCCTTTTCATAAATTTTGACCTGATGCTCAAGATTCTTACGTAGGCCTGTGTTCTTTGCCAATTTAAATTCTACGAGACTAGCGTCTTCACGTCCCCGGGACACCTTATAGTCAACACGGCAAGATCGAGATCGACCCGATGATTACGCATGTCATGGGGCTTGAAGATATCAACAAGGCTTTTGACCTGATGCACTCGGGTGAGAGCATCCGAAGCGTTGTGGTTTATTGAGTTA